>NZ_QUGN01000016.1:0-124618 GCF_003479085.1 Clostridium sp. AF19-22AC
GATAGGCTGGGAGCCGTAACGTAAAACAGCCAATAAGCCTGGTCTACGCTCCGCTTCGGTCCGTGCTAAACGTGCGCCACTGGCGCACAGCACCTCTCGCCGAAGGCGACTTTAAATGGGCAGGCGCGTTACTGTTTACAGGCTTGCCTGTGAACAGTAACATATACAAAAGGAAAGAGCCACACCGTGTGTGACTCTAAGGGGGAAAAAGTTTATGAAAAAGTGTTCTTATCTTTTGAACAATTATAGTATAAGATTTACTTGTGTAAAAACTGTGATACAAATTTGAATGAATTGTAAACATATATATAATAAATTGTGAAGAAAGGGATGGCAGTAATATGAAACGTGTGTGGAAAGGGCTTTCAATTATGGCAGGGGTACTGGGAGCGGCTGACGTGCTGGCGGTCGGTGCCTTCTTTAATCTGGCAGCAGGGCGGCGATGTGTATTTTTAAGGAAGAAGAAAGAGCCGGAGTTAAAGCGTACTGAGGGCGTCTGCTGGATGGAAGGGATGAACCCTGAAAAAGCAGTGATCGAAAGCAGGGACGGATTGAAGCTGAAAGGATATTATCTGGAAGCTGAGAACCCAAAACGGATTGCTGCCCTGTTTCATGGGTGGAGGGGGTCCTGGGGACATGATTTCGGGCCCTGCATCAGGTGGCTTTACGAGGAGGGGACGAGTCTTCTTCTCGTGGACCAGAGGGCGCAGGGGGAAAGTGAAGGCAGATATATGGGATTCGGTGTTCTGGAAAGGGAGGACTGCCATGCATGGATGGACTGGCTGATTAAGCGGAATCAGGGCGGACTCCCGGTCTACCTGTATGGGGTATCAATGGGGGCCGCAACAGTGCTCATGGCAGCGGGGGAGGAACTTTCCGGGGATGTAAAAGGTGTTATAGCTGACTGCGGATTCACATCTCCCTATGAGATGGTATACCGGTTCGGTAAGCTGAACTTCAAACTCACGGAACATCCGGTTATGGATCAGCTGAACTGGCTGTTTAAAAGAAGGGCCGGATATGGCCTGAAGGAATACAGTACACTGGAGGCGATGGGGCACTGCAGGGTACCGGTTCTGTTTATCCACGGAAAAGCAGACACTTTCGTGCCATATGAGATGACAGTGCGTAATTATGAGGCATGTACGGCTCAGAAAAAGCTGCTTCTTGTGGAAGGGGCGGATCACTGCATGAGCTTTCTGAAGGACGAAGAAGCATATAAGGAGGCGTTAAAAGAACTGTTTCAGGAAACAGCAGGGGGAATATAGGACTGTGTGCAATTTTGCACGGTCCTTTTTTATTGGTAAAAACAGAGAAATTTACAAGCAAAAAATATCGAAATTATACAAAAATAAATTGAAAAGCAAAAAACAATTGACATTTAAAAATACGGGTGCTATTCTGAAAAAAAGAAAGTCCGTGCACGGGCACAATAAACAAGAAGTCAGAATATTTATTTGAAAGGAGTAAATTTTATGAAAAAGATTCTTAGTATTATCTTATGTATCGGTGTCATTATTTCTATGTGTGCATGTAGTTCAGGAGGTAAAAAAGAAGAGGGCACCACTAAGGAATCAGAGGTAGGAGATAAAGGGCTTATTGGGATTACCACCTCTATGTATACGAATGAAGGACTTACAATCATGTGTGACACGATCAAAGAAAAGGTAGAGGAAGAGGGCTATCAGGCAGTTATCAAAGACGCAAATCTGGATCAGGCACAGCAGACAAAGGATGTAGAAGATTTTATCAGCCAGGGAGCCAAGCTGATTATCGTAGAGGCATGTGATTCCGTAGGTGTAAAATCCGCATTTGAGCTATGCAACAAGGCAGAAATCCCTGTTCTGAGCGTAAACCAGATACTTGGCGATGATCTTTTGGAGCTTGTTACGGGTTCTGTTACAAGTGATAACTATACGGCAGGATATGAAGTAGGTAAAGAAGTTGCAAAAGAACTGGATGGAAAAGGGAAGGTATGCATTCTTACTTATGATGTGGCTTTTGTATGCAGGGAAAGAGGAGACGGATTCAAGGATGCTATGGCTGAAAATGAAGGGATTGAAGTGCTGGAAGTCTTCGACGGAGTATGTACAGAAGATGAAGCCATGAAGAAAACGGAAGACTGGCTGCAGCAGTATCCAGATGTTACTGCAATCTTTGGAAACAATTCAAACTGCGGTGTTGGAATAGCGGCGGCAGTCAGGTCAGCAGGCAAGGTTGATGATATTCTGGTTGCCAATGTGGACGGGCTTTCCGCGGATATCCGGAACATGGAAGACGGTGCACTGGATGTGACGGCTGTTTATCCGATGAAGGAGCTTGCAGCAGCGGCATCTGAACGGGCAGTTGAAGTACTGAAAACAGGAAAATGCGGTGAGGACCCACGTTTGAAATTTAGTCTGTGTACGATTGACGACCTCGATACATATAAAGAATACTGGGGAATAGAGTAGCAGAAAATGCTTCGCAAAGGAGAAGTGGATGATGAATGAGGATTACATTCTGCAGATGAAAGGCATAAACAAGAGTTTCGGCGGAGTACAGGTACTGTATGATGTGGATTTTAGTATGCATGCCGGAGAAGTAAGGGCCTTGGCGGGTGAGAATGGTGCCGGAAAGTCTACTTTGATGAAAATACTGGGAGGCATTTATGACTGTGATTCAGGTGAGGTCCTGATAGACGGGGAGAAGACCAGCATAGGTTCTGTTGAAGACGCACAGAAGCGGGGGGTATCCATAATACATCAGGAAATCGTGCTTGTGCAGGATATGACAGTCGGTGAAAATATATTTCTTGGGCGGGAATTTAAGACGAGAATGGGGTTCATCGATTATCAGAAAATATACAGGGAAGCGGCGGAGATTCTTGGGAGGATAGGCCTTGAAAGCCTTCGCCCGGATACGATTGTCAGAGAACTGAGCATATCACAGCAGCAGATGGTGGAAATTGCGAAAGCACTTTCCACCAATTCCAGAATTTTAGTCATGGACGAGCCGACCTCTTCCCTGACTGACAGAGAAGTAGAGTTTCTGTTTGAGCAGATAAAAACATTGAGCCGGAAAGGAGTATCGATCATTTACATTTCCCACAAAATGGAGGAAATCAGTCAGATCGCGGACAGCATAACAATTATGCGGGACGGTCATCATATTCTGACTACTTCCATCCGGGATATCAGTTATGAGCAGATTATCCAGAATATGGTGGGACATAAAATAGAAGATTACTATCCGGATTATAAAGTCAGGCTTGGAAAAGAAATACTCAGGGTTGAACACCTGACAACGGAAAAGGTAGAGGACATCAGTTTTTCCCTTGCAGAAGGTGAAATCTTGGGAATAACAGGACTCATGGGTGCCGGGCGTACAGAACTGGCAAAGGCGGTCTTTGGACTGGATGAGATTCTTTCCGGCAGTCTCTATATAGATGGTAAGAAATGCACGATAAAATCGCCGGGGGAAGCAATCAGGAAAAAGATAGCGCTTGTGCCGGAGGACCGGAAAGAGAATGGTTTATTTTTGGAAAATTCAATTTCCTTCAATATGACCGTTACAGTCATGGATGAGTTCATAAAGGGAATATCTGTTGATGCCAAAAAGGAAAAACAGATATTAGAGGAATATATCAGCCAGCTCGAAATAAAAATGGCAGGTACAGAGCAGCTTGCCGTGGAGCTGAGCGGGGGGAACCAGCAGAAAATTGTGATTTCAAAATGGCTGGCGTCCAATCCTAAAATACTGATTCTGGACGAGCCTACCAGAGGCGTGGATGTGGGGGCAAAATCTGATATATATCATTTGATATGTAAAATCGCAGAAACAGGAGTAGCAATTATCCTGATTTCGTCAGAATTACCAGAGGTTATGAATATGAGCTCCAGAATAGGCGTGATGTGTGAAGGAAAGCTGGTCAGGTTTTTTGAACCGGATAAAGAAGAGGTTACACAGGAGCAGATAATGCATTATGCAACAGGAGGATATGAACATGAAACCTATAACGGATAAGATAACAAATCAAAAAAGCCTGCTAAAGTTCCTGAAGCGTAATTCTATGATACTGATAGCTCTGCTGCTGATTGTATCGGCACTGTCAATATTTACAGATACGTTTCTGACAACAGATAATATTTTATCAGTCATGCGGCAGATCAGTGTGGATTCAGTATTGGCATTTGGGATGGCAATGGTACTAATTATAGGATGCATTGACCTTTCTGTAGGCAGTGTGCTTGCACTGAGCGGCTGTGTATGTGTTTCCATGATAGAAGGCGGTATACCTACGGAGGCGGCGCTTATTATTACGCTGGTATTTGGTGCTTTCTGCGGGATGATCAATGGATTGCTTGCAACATTTACAACGATTCCCAGTTTTATCATCACTCTGGCTACACAGCAGTGTTTCAGGGGAGCGGCATATTTAATGACGAATGGCAAATCTATCATGTGCTATGATGAAAAATTTAGCGCGATCGGCACCGGGTATATAGGCCCTGTCCCCATTTTGGGAATCGTGATTATTGTCTGTCTGGCCTTTACCTGCATTCTGCTGAATAAGACAAAATTTGGAAGAGGAATGTACGCAATAGGTGGAAATAAGAGTGCGGCCGTGTATGCAGGAATCAAGGTAAGGAAAATAACCGCCTGTGTGTTTATCTTTACAGGGGTTATGAGTGCTATGGCGGGTATCATGCTGGCATCCAGAGTTTATTCCGCACAGCCTGCATCCGGTGCGGGATATGAATGTAATGCAATTGCAGCAGCCGTATTGGGCGGCGTCAGCTTTAACGGGGGAATCGGAACTGCCGGAGGCGTTATGATAGGTGTGCTTATAATCGGCTTTATGAATAATGGACTGAATATGCTGCATGTGACATCATATTGGCAGATTATCGTAAAAGGCCTTCTTATATTATTGGCAGTATATCTGGATACTTTAAGGAATAATAAACGTTTACACATTAAGAAAAGAGGTTAAATATGTTTACAGATTTAGAGTTTGTCAGACAGTATGAAAAATATTCTATCGTCATAAAAGGATTTCATCAGGAAGGTGAGCAAAAACTGGAGATATTTCTTGATTTCCCGGTAGTGTTACAGGACATTTCAGGTGCGGGAAAAAAACTTCGGTATGACAGCTATGAGAAGAAGGAAAATGGATATGAAGCTTTGGCATCTGCCGAAGATTTATATGGCAATAAGTATGAAATAACAGATATATGGAGTCAGGAAGAAAACGGATATAAGCTCAGCCGTCAGGTTGCATGTAAAGAAATAAAAGAAAAGACAGGGATTCGACTGACATCCGAGTTTCGCTGCAGGGACCTGGAAGCGGCAGATTTTTCCGATTACCAATTCATAATACCGGGAGCTTTATACAATCAAAATGATACAGACGGGGACGGCATGGATGATTATCTGGGGACATTTAACCAGGATTATAAAGACGACAGAAATCCCTCGCTTTCAGTTACCGCATATGGGAAAAAGAGCAGATGGTTTGTTTCACTGATCAGGGGTGATTTGCCAAAGACAGATGAGACAATAACGCGGGAACAGATCCGTGCAAGGCATTTTATACACCATACGGATATCGGGTCATTAGGGATCTCGCCATCGGAGTACAGGACACAGGAATTTATCTTAAGATGTGACTATCCTTTTTATGAAAGAAATTCATTCTGCCTGAACGTGGATGGCTCAGAATGGTCAGCATATAAAGAAGTAGCAGAGAATCAGGTTTTTTGTATGGAATATCTGCTATATGCCCGGGAGGCAGGAAGTCTGACGGAAGCGTCCTGGAATACGACCCGTCTTCAGATGCAAAGAATTATGGACCCAGATGTAGAATTATCGTTTACTCTGGAAGAAGCACAGCATTACAGACGTGAAATGATACATAACAGTTACAGGGAATTTCCGGATAAAAAAGGAAAGCCGGCGGGGTACTTTGTCCATTTTTCCCCGCGCAGCCGCTATGGTGAGCAGAATCTGCTTGAATACGGCTTCTGCGGAGCACAGACTCTGTTGAGTTTAGATATGATGGAAGCGGCAAAGGAGAATGGCTCTGAGGAATATAGGGAAAGGGCTGTAAAGACGGTCGATTATTTTGTGGAAAACTGCATAGAAGAATCCGGGCTTCCAAATGGGATTTATAATGTAGATAAAGAAGAGTATGTGTACTGGTGGACCGGGATTCTTTTCCCATTCCAGTACTCAGATGACCGGGATGAGCTGGAAGCCTATCTTGGGAACCAGGTCGTAAGTTCTCTGATGGAAATTGCAGGGGAACTTAGAAAAGTAAAGGGGAATTATTGCAGGTCTATGGTAGATTCCATGCACTATCTGCTGAGATGTTATCTGTTTGAGAGGGAAAGCGGGATTGAGCATCCAAAATGGCTGGAAGCCGTTGTGAAATTCTGTGACAAGCTCTTAGAAATGCAGAATGGAAATGGTTCGTGGAACCGTGGATATACGATGGATGGGAAGCCGATTACGAACCCGCCGCAGTGGTTTGGCGCCTCTGAAAAGGAACAGGGGTCAGGTGCAATCTTCCCGGCCCAGGTCCTGACGGAACTGTACCGGTTTACTAAGGAAGAAAAATATTTGAGGGCAGCCGAAAGGGCCGCATATTTCGTATATGATAATTATGCCGGAAATGTAGAATACATCGGAGGCCTCAATGATACGACCCACAGGAAGTCTGTAAAGATTGACGCAGTAGGCGTTATGTTTGCAATGCGTACCATGCTGGTCGTGTATGAACAGACAAGAGATGTGAAACTTCTTGCAGGCGCGCGTGATGCGGCACGTATTTTAGCAAGCTGGACATATCTCTGGGATATTCCGTTTGATAAGGATACACTTCTTGGAAAACATGGATTTAAAACCACAGGCTGGGCCGTATGTGATGTCATCCCGGCAGGAAGCTATGTGGACTGTGAATTTGTTGAATTTATTCCGGAACTGCTGCGTATTGCAGAATACTGTAAGGATGAAGACCTGGCTGTACTGGCAAAGATCGTGACAAGGGGGATGCAGCACGGTCTGTCGATGCCTCAGAATATGTATGGATATGCAATGCCGGGGGTACAGTGTGAAGGGTATATGACTTCCTTATGGCTGGCAGATACGGAGTATAAAGGATTTTCGGGAGCAGCGGCGAAAAACAAAGGGGACGATAACGATACGTGCAATGGTCTGGTGAATGGACAGGCGCTGCTGAATCTTGATTATTTGTCCAGAGAATACAGGACAATGGATTTTGACACAATCATACGGCAGATTATGGCCGGGTAGGGATGGAGGAGCTATATGGCAGAAATGATTAAAAATCCGGTTCTGCGGGGATTTCACCCGGATCCATGCATATGCAGGGCCGGAGATGATTATTATATTGCAACGTCAACGTTTCAATGGTTTCCCGGGGTGGAATTGTACCACAGCAGGGATTTAGTACATTGGGAGTTTACCGGCCGGCCGCTGGATGAAAAGCGGCTGCTTGATATGACCGGGGTGCCGGATTCCGGAGGGGTGTGGGCGCCTTGTCTTACATATGAGGACGGGATGTTCTATCTTGTATATTCTAATGTGAAAACATTCCGTAATTATTATAAAGATGTGGATAACTTTTTAACATGCAGCAGGGATATACATGGCCCGTGGTCCGATCCTGTGTACCTCAACAGCAGTGGGTTTGACCCTTCCCTTTTCCACGATGATGACGGGAAAAAATATATCTTAAATCAGATCTGGGACCACCGGGATAAAAACGATCCATTCGACGGGATTGCGCTGCAGGAGTATGACCCAGAACAGCAATGTATGAAGGGGAAGCCTGTGCAGATATTCAAAGGGAGCAGCATAGGAGTGACGGAAGGTCCCCACCTGTATAAAATAAACGGCATGTACTATTTAGTGTGTGCAGAGGGCGGAACATTTTATGAACATGCAGTGACCGTTGCACGGTCAAAAAATATAGAGGGGCCATATGAACTGTCACCATACCATCCATTGATGACATCGTACGGACATCCGGAACTGCGCCTGCAGAAATGTGGACACGGAAGTCTGGTATGTACACAGAATGGGGAGTGGTATATGGCACACCTGTGCGGCAGACCGGAAGGTGTCCATAAGCGATGCATGCTGGGCAGGGAGACATCTATCCAGAAACTTAAGATGACAGAGGATGGCTGGTTTGTAATCGACCACCCCTCCGGGCTGCCACAGAATGAAGTTCCGTCTCCGGGCCTTCCGGATTTTATAGTCAGCGAGAGGCCTGTAAAAAGGGTGTTCCCGGCGAAACTTCCGGATGAATTCCAAACCCTGCGTATTCCTCTTGGCCAAAGGTGGATGGCTTTTAACGAGGAGAGGCAGTCACTGGTTCTGTATGGGAAAGAGTCTATGGAATCTTTACATACACAGAGTCTGGTTGGAATACGCAGAGAACACTTCGATTTTATGGCAGAGACAAGTGTACGGTTTTGGCCGGTGAATTACCAGCAGATGGCAGGAATGGCATTGTATTATGATACTACGAACTATTTTTACCTGAATGTTTCCTGGGATGAAGTGCTGGGAAGAACGGTATCCATGATTGTCTGCGACCACGGGGAAATAAGTGTAAGCGGAGAAAGATGCCAGATAGCTGAGGGAGAAGACAATGTATACATGAGAATGAAGGTAAAGAATAAGACGGCGCAGTTTAGCTGGTCACCGGATGGAGAAAACTATTTTGAGATCGGGGAAGAACTGGACGCTACGAAGCTGTCGGATGATTATTATAATGAGGCCGAGCATGGCCTGAGATTTACAGGGACATTCATTGTACTCTGCTGTCAGGATACCTCAGGGCAGCGCTGTCCGGCAGAATTTGAGTATCTGACTTATTCGCCTTCAGGCGTGGAGGCATGATACACACTGGAAGGGAGCGAAAGTATTGGACACTAAAATTGAGTTTATCCGCCGGTATGAAAAATATTCACTGCTGATTACTGCAGGGGATGACAGAAACGGTCAGGATCCGGCTTTCAGTATCTTTCTGGATTTCCCGGTTGTACTCAAAGACATAAAAGGAGCTAAAAAGAAACTGCGCTATGATGTGTGGAGTACAACAAAAGATGGATACTTAGGAGAGGTGGAGGCCAAAGATTTATATGGCAGCCAGTATAAGATAACAGATTTATGGACGGTGGAAGAAGGGGCGGTAAGGCTGGACAGGAAACTGGAGTGTATCCGGTGTGTGAAAGAAACAGGGATTCACCTGACGACTGAGTTCAGGTGCAGGGGCGGTCTGGAAAAGTCTTTTGATGATTATCAGTTTATCGTCCCGGGGGCATTTTATAATAAGAATGATACAGATGAAGACGGGGTGGAGGATTACCTTGGCACATACAGTCAGGATTATAAGGATGACAGAAACCCTTCTTTATCCGTAACCTCTTATGCCCGGAATAGCAAATATTATGTATCCCTGATCAGAGCGGATCTTCCACAAAAAGATACGACCATTACGCGCCAGCAGATTCAGAAACGGCATTTTATCCATGATACGGATATTGGGTCTCTGGGCATGGCACCTTCAGAATACCACGCAGGAGAGTATATTCTGCGCTGTGATTATCCATTTTGTGAACGGAATACATTCTGTCTGAATGTGGATGGTTCCGGGTGGGAGGCTTACAAAGCAGTAAAGGAAGGAATGGTTTCTGAAATGTCTTACTTATTGCAGACTGGGAAGGCACGAAACCTTACGGACGCCTCGTGGCAGACAACAGCCATGCAGATGGAACGGCTTCTTCATGGTGAGATAAGGCCGCCGGTTGGGCTGGAGGAATCAAGACATTACAGAAGGGAAATGGTTCTTCATAGTTTCCGGGAATTTCCTGATAAGAAAGGAAAACCGGCCGGATATTTTATTCATTTTTCCCCGCGGCAGGGCTATGGGGAACAGAATCTTCTGGAATATGGTTTTTGCGGTGCACAGACGCTGCTGGCACTGGATATGCTTACGGCTGCATGGGAAGGAGCGGACGGTGTGACCTGCCGGGAAGATTATCGGGAAAGCGCGCTAAAGACATTGGACTATTTTGTGGAAAACTGTATAGAAAAGTCTGGTCTTCCTGTGGGGCTGTATCATGTGGATAAAGAAAAAACGGTGTATTGGTGGACAGGAATATTACTTCCTTTCCAATATTCAAATGACAGAAAAGAATTAGAAGATTACCTCGGAAATCAAGTGGTCGGGGCATTGATGAGTATTGCAGGGGAACTTGGCAAAGTAAAGGGGAATTATTCCAGATCCATGACGGATACGATGTACTATCTGATGAAGTGTTATCTGGCGGAGAAGGAAAATGGACAGGAGCATCCGAAATGGCTCGCAGCCGTTCTGGATTTCTGTGAAAGGCTTCTTAAGATGCAGAATACGAACGGTTCATGGAACCGCGGGTATACAATGGAGGGAGAACCATTGGTATATCCTCTGGAATGGTTCGGGAGTTCAGAAAAAGAACGTGGTTCTGGTGCGATTTTCCCGATCCCCCTGCTTGTGGAAGTCAGCCGGTATACAGGGGAGAAGAAGTATTTGGATGCGGCGGAAAGAGCAGCAGATTTTATCCTTGCGAATTATGCCGCAGAGGCAGAATATATAGGGGGCATTAATGATACAGCCCATAAAAAGTCAGTGAAATTGGATGCCGCAAGCGTCATGTTTGTCATGAGGAGCCTGCTGGCGGTATATGAAGAGACTAAAAACGTGGAGTACCTTTCCGGTGCATTAGATGCCGCAAGAATTCTTGCAAGCTGGACTTATCTGTGGGATATCCCGTTTGATGAAAATACACTTTTAGGCAGGCATAAATTCAAGACAACAGGCTGGGCCGGATGTGATGTAATACCTGCCGGAAGTTATGTAGACTGTTCCTTTCAGGAAGTGGTTCCGGAACTTTTAAGGCTGGCAGAATACTGCAGGGATGAGAAGCTTGTAAAACTTGCTGAGGCCGTGACAAAAGGGATGCAGTACGGGCTTTCGTCTCCGGCAGATATGTATGGCTATGCGATGCCCGGAGTCCAGTGTGAGGGATATATGACTTCCTTGTGGCTGGCAGATACGGAGTATAAAGAATTTTCGGGAGCTGCGGCAAAGAATAAAGGGGATGATAACGATACGTGTAACGGTTTTGTAAATGGTATGGCACTTCTGAATCTGGATTCTCTCGGGAAAAATTATGATACGCTGGATTTTGGAAAAATTTTCATGAGAATTAAACAAGAATGGCCGAAGGCGTGATATACTTATGAAAGCAAAAGAATCACACAGATGAGGATGAAGGTATGGTAACGATTAAGAAGATAGCAGAAATAGCAGGTGTATCAAGAGGAACAGTGGACAGGGTGCTGAATAACCGGCCCGGGGTGAATGCGGAAACATATCACAAGGTAAAAGAAATAGCGGATAAGTTAGGCTATGAACCCAATATGGCCGGGCAGATGCTGGCAGCAAGGAAGAAGAAGATCAGGCTGGGATTCATTGTGTGCGATACCCCGGTGGATTTGTTCTTCGCAGACGTGTACAGGGCGGCCTGCAAAAAAGCGGAAGAGTTAAAGACATATGGTGTTACTGTTCATTTTTACCTGATAAAAGAATTGTCAGATAAGGTTATCGCACCACTTCTCAGGGAAGCAGAGGAAGACGATCTGGATGGAATTGCACTGGTGCCGCTTAAGATGTCGTCCGTACAGACATTTGTGAATAAAATGAATGCCCGAAAGGTTCCTATGGTATTTTTCAACCTTGATATGGAAGATGTCCAAAGACTTTCTTATGTAGGATGTGATTATTACGATTCAGGAAAAGTAGCTGCCGGTTTGATATCTCTGGTAACGCGGGAAAAGGGGAAGATCGCTCTGGCAACCAGCTTTGATGAACAGTCACCGGCTTTCAGACAGAGGCTGGAGGGCTTTATTAAAGAGCTTGATGAGGAATATCCACAGATAGAGATTGTTAACAGAGACTCTAATTTTGTTTTTCAGAAGGGCGATTATTCAAACATTCTGGATGTGGTGAAAAGGGAGGGCCATTTGGAGGCTTTATATATCATCAATCCGGGAGACTACAGCATTTGTGAAGAAGTTGAGAAGCTGGACAAAGAAAGAAGAATCAAAATCATTACAAATGACGTGAATAATAAACAGAAAAGCTTTATGGACAGAGGCATCATTTCTGCGACAATCGGTCAGCAGCCGGAAAAACAAGGGGCACTGCCGCTTCAGATTCTGTATGATTTTATCGGTTTGGGGATAGAACCTGCAAATCAATATTTAACAGAACTTTCAATCCATATAAAGCAAAACATAGCAGGTAAAGTGTAGAGAATGACGAAAGATCCGGGCACATCGAAAAAGGTGTGCCCGGATCTTTAGCTATGCCTGCCCGATTGCTTTTAATACTCCTTCAGTAAGAAGTGTATGTATCACTGCCCCCAGATCATCAGTACTTAACTCATGGCCGTTTTTCTGCCATTCACTTACAATGGATATAATTCCCGTCTTCCCTTCGATTTATACGACAGATAGGATTAAAGTGTTGGTTGCATTTTTGACAGGGCAGAGTATAATTCGAATTATACGACAGGTGTCGGAAAAAAACAAGGAGGGGCGATGAGGAGGCTTTATGCAATCCCTGGAATGAGCCAGAAACCGTCCTGTCATACAAAAAATATTCAGTCAAAGGAGAATTACTATGGAAACGATGAAAGCTATTGCAAAAAGAAAGTCTACCAGAGCTTTTGACAGTGAGAAGCAAATTTCAAAGACAGAACTTGAGGCCATTCTGGCAGCAGGCTGTGCGGCCCCTGTTGGAGCTGGGGATTATGCATCTCTTCACCTTACTGTTATTCAGAACAAAGAAACGCTGGACAAAATCAGCAAAGCAGTGCAGACGACAATGAAAATGGACCGTGATGTCCTGTATGGTGTTCCGACAGTTGTTCTTGTGTCATCATCTGAACCTAAATTTCCAAATGTGCAGTATGCAAATGTAGGCTGCATTATGGAAAACATGCTGCTTGCTGCTACAGATCTGGGAGTGGACAGTATCTATCTCTGGGGAGCGGTGAATGTCATCGCACAGATGTCTGAATTACAAAGAGAACTTGGTGTTCCAGAAGGATTTAGGCCGATTTCCGCTGCGGGGCTTGGTTATGCGGCTGAAAGCAGCCCGTATGAGAAGGAACTGGAAGTTACGCTCGCAATTAATTATGCACCGTGATCACAAATTCCTGCCGCTTCGCATCTGGGACGAATATAGGAAATGGCGCGGGAACTGGGATGACTTATGCAGCCATTGCGGGCGTTGCTGCTATGCCAGGTCCGTTTCATATGACGGAGAGGTTGAGATAGACTTCTCCTCACCCTGTGAGTTTCTTGATGAGGAAACGCGGTTATGCCGTGTATTTGAAGATCGTTTTAGAAAGTGTCCAACCTGTCAGAAGGTAAATCTGTTCCGCGCCTTATTCCACCGCAGCCTTCCGGTGAACTGTGCATATGCCAGAACGTTCCGGTTATGGAAAAAAGAGGAGTAAAGCTTGTACTATATTACCACGACAGTATATGAAAGGAGGTTCACTATGGATTTATATTCACCAATATTTACCCGCGCTTCTACGCGCAAATTTGACCCGTCACCGCTTCCTGAGGATATTCTTTCAAAGCTTGGTGACTTTTTGGCGGAGGTAAAACCGCTGCTGCCCGATGTGGAACTGAAACATGAGATCGTGTCAGGCAGGGATGTGAAAGGGATGGCTCTTCCGAAAGCACCCCATTTCCTGTTGATTTCCGGTAAAAAGCATCCGCTGCGCAATACGGCGGCAGGATATTTATACCAGCATGCCGAGCTCTGGCTGTATGCACAGGGATATGCGACCCGGTGGCTTGCAGGTGTGAAACCAAAAGAGCCGGATCCGGACTATATTATAGGGATTGCATTCGGAAAACCGGCAGAGCCGGCTGTGAGGAAAACGGAAGAATTTAAACGTAAAGCAATGAGTGAAATAACAGGTGGGAGGGATTCACGCCTGGAAGCGGCGAGGCTTGCACCGTCCGGCATGAACGGCCAGCCCTGGTATTTTATTGTGGATGGCGGAAAGATCCATACTTATTACAAACCAAATCTTGGCGGCCTGCTCAGCAGGATGTATAATCTTACTGATTTGGATGTTGGAATTGCTCTCTGCCATTTAGCCGTGGCAGGCGAACATGAGGGAAGGACGTTTGAATTTGCTGTAATGGAAGAGAGCGTTCCGGCACCGCCGGCCGGGTTTTCTTATGTAGGAACCGTCAAATAGGGGAGAAGAATAATGCAGATTCTAATGATTCTGGTATTTTTAGGGGCTTTTATAGGACTGATTGTAAATACGGGCAGAAAACTTTTTCTTTGGTTCAGGCCGCTTTTTTCAGGTGCCAGCCCTCTTGCATTCGGGGTAATATACGGCATTATTATGACTTCTGTCATTGTCTTATTTGTACTCAGCCGCTTACCGGACAGCCGGATTCCAAGAGTGGTTTTCCTTGCGGACCATTATGCATTGGGTGTGGCTGTTTATGTGGTGATGTTTGTAAACTTTGCAGATCTCGTTTTATTTGTGCTCAGGCTGAGCCGGATGTTTACGTCACCACTGCCGAAAGGGGCGGCTCTTGCGGCGGGAACGGCTGCATTGGTTTTATCCGTGGTGCTATCTGTGTACGGAGGGATTCATGCGTCGGGGATTCAGACGAAAAACTATGAGGTTGTACTAAAGGAAGACGGGAAAGCAGATTCGATGGAAATTGCCCTGATCAGCGATATACATCTGGGCTATGTCGTAGGGGAAACACATTTGGAAAAAATCGTTGCGGCAGTAAATGCGGCGGAACCAGATCTTGTATGTATAGCGGGAGATATATTTGACGGAGATATTACGGCACTAGAGAATCCGTCTGGTCTTCAAAAACTATTCCGTGAAATAAACGCCCCCTATGGTGTCTATGCATGTCTCGGGAACCATGATGCCGGGGCGGGATATGAAGGAATGCTGGAGTTTCTGGAGAAAGCGCAGGTACGCCTGCTTCAGGATGAAGAGGTGGTGATTGACGGCAGGCTGATTCTGGCGGGCAGAAAGGATTCGGGACCGATCGGCAATCAGGGCGCAGACAGAACTGAGATTGACGATACTGCAAAGAAAGAGAATCTGCCAAGGATTGTGCTGGATCATAAGCCGGAGAATATTGGCGAATATGACAGGAGGACGGATCTCATCTTATGCGGACATACCCACCGGGGACAGTTCTTCCCGGCTAACCTGATTAACGAAGCCACGATGGATGTGAACTATGGATATTACCGGAAAGACGCTAAGAGCCCTCAGGCGGTCGTTACTTCGGGAGCGGGAACATGGGGACCGCCGTTTCGGATTGGGACGGACAGTGAGGTTGCGGTGATTCAGGTGACCTTATAAAGAGCGGGCGCCGTTACTGTGCATACCAGAAGGAGGGAACAGTACCTTGAGAAAGCCTCTCTGATACAGTATAATGAAGTATCAGGGAGGTAACTTTATGAAGAAAAGAATACTTATTATTGAGGATGATTTTACAATACAGGCCCAGCTAAAAAATCTCTTGACCGGAAATGGTTATGATGTTTCAGCGGTTACGAATTTTGAAAATACAGTCGGGCAAGTAAAAGTTTTTGACCCTCATTTAGTGCTTTTAGATATAAAACTGCCGGGAAACAACGGTTTTGAGATATGCTCACAGATCCGGGCCTTTTCAGATATGCCAATCGTATTTGTGACAAGCAGCAATACCGATATGGACGAGCTAAACAGTATCATGCTGGGCGGGGATGCATTTATCACAAAGCCATACAATACAGCCATACTGCTTGCTAAAATAGCTGCACTGTTAAGAAGGGCATATACTTCTGAACAAAAAGAATTGTTCTCATGGAATGGGGCAGTTCTTCATTTGGAAAGCAGTTTCATTGAGTACAACGGTCAAAGAGCCGAATTAACCAAAAATGAAGTAAAAATTCTCTATTATCTCTTTAAGAACGCCGGAAAAATATGCTCCCGCAGTGATATTGTGGATTTTCTATGGGACAACCAGTTATATGTTGATGATAATGCTCTTAGCGTCAATATTACCCGCATTCGTGATAAACTGTCAGCCATTGGCCTGACAGATTTTATCAAAACAAAGCATAGACAGGGGTATATTATATGAGCGGGAAGCAATACTTAAAAGATCAACTTGCGCTTATCCTAATCAATCTTTCAGGTATACTCGCGCTCTCCCTGTTCCTGCTTGCCAGTGGCAGCAATATAGAAAGTATCCTTTTTATAGCCATTATTTGGCTGGCTGTTTTTATTTCATGCTTGATGGTAAGTTACGTTATGCGGAAAAAACATCTTGAAAAATTACTCCATATGACAGAGCAGTTAGAAGAACGCTATTTGATACCAGAGATTATGGAAAAGCCTCAGAGAGCGGATGAACAGGTTTTTTACAAGATCATGAAATTGGCTGAAAAATCCATGTTGGAAAAGATAGGAGAGGTCCGGAGGGAACGGAAAGAATATAAAGAATACATTGAGCAATGGATACATGAAGTAAAAACACCGATAACAGCCATGAAGCTGCTTTGTGAAAATAACCGTTCCGATTTTACCAGGGATATGTTAGTCGAATTGGAAAATATCAATCGCTTTACGGAACAGGCTCTTTACTATGCCCGCAGCGAACATACGGAAAAAGATTACTCCATCCGTGAAATCAGACTTGGTGATATCGTACATGGTGCAATCGCAGATAATAAATATCTCCTCCGCCAAAATCATGTTTCTATAACGGTAGATGATATGGAAAACGATATCTATGCTGATGATAAATGGGTACGGTTTATTTTGAACCAGATTATAAGTAATGCTGTGAAATACCGCACAGAACAGCTGACACTACATTTTTTTACAACGAAGAAAGACGACAGGATTTTGTTATTTATAGAAGATAACGGGATAGGAATACCTCAAAGTGACCTGCCCCGTATTTTTGAAAAAGGCTTCACCGGGCAAAACGGGCGGACGATTCAAAACTCTACGGGGATTGGACTGTACCTTTGTAAGCGTCTGTGTGATAAATTAGGAATCGGGCTGGCAGCTAATTCAGTGGGAAAAGGAACAACGATTGTCCTTTCTTTTCATATTAATGATTTTGTTTCGGGAGTGCAGGGATGATGATTTGTCCTGCACTTCTTACATTTCTGTAAGAACTGTGTAAGAAAACCTGATACAAATATCCATGCACAGCACTTATAATAAAAGCATGAAAGCTATATGGAGGAAGGACACATGAATACAATTTTGAAACTGGAACATATCCAGAAATATTATGGCAGCGAGGGGAATATCACAAAAGCCATTCAAGATATTAGTTTTTCAGTAGAACAAGGCGAGTTCCTCGGCATTATGGGAGCTTCCGGGTCCGGCAAAACAACGCTGCTTAACTGTATTTCTACCATTGACACCGTTAGCGCAGGACATATTTACTTAGAGGGAACAGATGTAACAGAGATAGAACCAAAGTCCATTGCGAGATTTCGAAGAGAAAATTTAGGGTTTGTATTTCAGGAATTTAATTTGTTAGATACACTGACGATTTCCGAAAATATCGCTTTAGCGCTGACGATTAACAAAGTACCCGCCAAAGAAATAGAGCCGCGTATTGCAGACATTTGCAAAAAATTAAACATCAGTGATATTTTGAATAAATTTCCGTACCAGGTATCCGGCGGTCAAAAACAGCGCTGTGCCTGTGCAAGAGCAATCGTCAATAACCCGAAATTGCTATTAGCGGATGAGCCAACCGGCGCATTAGACAGTCATTCTTCGCAGATGCTGCTGTCCACCATTGAAAGTATTAATGAGCAGCTCGGTGCTACCATTTTAATGGTAACCCATGATGCTTTCACAGCCAGTTATGCAAAACGTATTTTATTTCTGAAGGACGGGGAAATTTTCACAGAACTGCGTAAAGGCGGTGACAGCAGAAGTGTCTTTTTTGATAAAATTCTAAATGTCCTTACCATGATTGGGGGTGGACAAAATCATGTATGCTAAACTTGTTTTCAGGAACGCAAAACGGTCTGTAAAGGATTATTTAATCTATATCGTGACCATGACGATATGTGTGACCTTGTTTTATTCATTCCTTTCTATTTCCAGTAGTTATTATAAGCCAGATATAGGAAGTGAATATGATTTTACGATGCTGAGTGACGGTATGAAAGTGGCTGTCTGCGTGATCACATTGTTTCTGCTGTTTTTGATACGATTTGTCAACAGCTATATGCTCAGGCGCAGGCAGAAAGAATTTGCGGTACAGTCAGTCATGGGAATGGAACAGAAAACCATAGGCAGAATTTTCTTTGCTGAAACACTTGTTATGGGGATAATCTCTATTGTGACTGGTATTTTTATCGGTTTGTTCTGTTCTCAATTTATTACGGCGATGTTAATGACTTCCTATGGCGGGAATTATGAATTATCATGGACCTTGTTCCCGGACACAGTTATGCTTACGGTTTGCTTCTTTGTCCTGAGTATTCTTGTTATAGGGATATCCAATACCCATACGATTCAGAAAACCAAAGTTATTGATATGCTTTCCGCTGACAGAGAAAATGAACCTTCATTGAATAATAGCCGTTGGATCTCCGGTATTGTGACAGTCTATATAGTATGTGTCGTTTGGATGCTTGTCACAGGAATACAGAAAGTCCATTTTTACTATGACAGCCGCTTTGCTATTCCTGTACAGATCATGTTTTGGGGAAATGTTCTTGCTCCGGCTGCTGCCCTGCTTTGGTTTGCCGTGTGGCTGTTCAGGAGGAAAAAATCAAGTGTCCGGACACTTATTACCGGGCTTCTGGTATTTTCTGTTCTAAATATTTTTAT
Organism: Clostridium sp. AF19-22AC; assembly: GCF_003479085.1. Classification (NCBI taxonomy): domain Bacteria; kingdom Bacillati; phylum Bacillota; class Clostridia; order Eubacteriales; family Clostridiaceae; genus Clostridium; species Clostridium sp. AF19-22AC. Next base: position 18,990 of record NZ_QUGN01000016.1, read on the forward strand.
GGCTGCGGGAGTCCCCTCATTGACAAATAAATATTACCTGTCACTGGGAGCTGGTACTATCAATCAGTATATGCTGTTTATTCTGGTTGATTTACTTTTTCTTATCTGTTCCCTGATATATCTTGCAGGCAGCTTCATTACTGCCTGGAAAGAAGATTCACCGGATCATAAATACCATAACGAAAACCTATTCTTTTTTGGGCAGGTTATATCTAAGCTGAACACGACCAGTAAGACTATGACACTAATCAGCATTACCTTAGTGCTTGCAATTTTTCTTTTTATCGCTGCACCCATACTGACAGGATGGGCTTCCGGTTATCTGGAAGTACGCTCTATGTATGATGTGCAGATTTCTTCCAGATACAATAATGTATACGAGGAAGATAACCTGCCGCGTGATGATTATAAGATAGTGACAGATTTCCTTACAGAACACGGTATTAAGACAGCCTATGATTGTACGTTCAGCCTGTATCTGTCTGACAAAAATGATTTTCATAACCGGATAAAATATGATTTTCCTGTTGTGGCACTCTCATTGAGCGACTACAATCTAATACGGACTATGCTGGGATATGAGACTATTTCTCTAAAGGACAATGAGTATACAACACAATGGAAATCCATTGTAGCAGAGGAAGAACGGGAAAGTTTTCTTCGTGAACATACGGGCATTATGACGGATGCCGGAGCATTAACGCTTTCTTCTGAACAGCCTTATCATGAGGAACTTATTGGAGAAACTGTTTACAACTCCTATACGAATGTGCTTTATGTGTTACCGGACAGCATTTGTGAAAATTTACTTCCAGTTATGCAAAACCGTTATATTTCCACAACTGAAACTATTTCTTATGATAATGCCCGTAAGTTGGAAAGAGCTTTTACATCAATTTATCCAGAAGAAGCAGATACGGGTGTCAGCTATGGGATACGTTTGAGTACTTTACAAATCAATAGTTCAAAAGCAAATAACTTTGTCTTACAGGCTGCAATGCTTTATGGTGCAATTGTTTTGATTATCATTTGCCTTACCGTACTTTCCCTGCAGCAGCTTTTTGATGCAGGGCATTACAGCTACCGGTTTTCTGTACTTAGAAAATTAGGGGTTGAGGATCAAAGTATTGGAAAACTCGTGTTAAAACAGTTAGGGGTTTGGTTTGGGCTTCCAATCGTTGTTGCGATAGTTGTGGCATCTATTGTTATTGTCTATTTTATTCAGACGATATCCGCAGAAATTTCGGCTTATATCGGATTCCATGTATTGATGCTGCAAATAGGTATGACCACAGGTATCCTTGTATTATTGTTGGTTTGTTATTTCATTTGCACATGGATACTTTTCAGGCGTTCTATAAACTTATAGATATTCAGGGCATCTGCTTTTCGCCGAAGGTGATTTTAAATAAGCAGATGCCGTTTCTGTACACTCTTTTACTATAAGCCGGATGAAGATCTGACGTAACTGTTCAGAACCATGAACAGTTACGTCAGATCTTCATCCACTTTCTTCTTGACTTGATAGTATTACAGATGTAAGATTTAATAAACGACAGTATAAAATTTTTTACGGTAAAATATTACAAATGTAAGAAAAAGGAGAAAAGATGAGGCTTAGAAGGATATTCATTTTCATTATCGTATTGCTCATGGGAATAACGGGCTGTGCGGCTGCGGACAGCGAACCGGCAGGAGATGTTCACAGAGCGGATGAAAATAAGCAGGACAGCGAGGCGGCAATACATAAGGATTCGGAGAAGATTGCGGAAGGTTACCGGGAAATTTATGAGCAGGCGTATCAGGAGGATAATATTAGCTCGCTTGAGGTAAAGGAAAAAATCATAGCCAGTCTGGGAGATAAAGGGTACACGGCTGTAGATATGGGAAATCAGATTGATATGGTGAACCCGGGACAGGCGGAAGCGTTTTGTAAGAGCGTTGGGAACAAAGAGGAGGATCAGGCCACTATATTGATCATCGGGAATGATGGTGGATTCGTCCGGTATGACCTGAGAACAAAGGATGGGGAAGTGAAAGTTTTGAGAAGTTCTCTGTTCTGGAAAGACGGCCTTCCGTCGGCGGAATTTTATGAAAGGTTCACGGCCCATACGTGGAAATATACAAAGGAAGGATACATCTTCATCGAACAATACCATATGCCCGGGTATGACGGGGCACCGGGGATTACGGCAATCAGGGTAAAACCGCTGGACCGGAGCCTGCGTGAACTTAATCGGCAGTATGTCATGCCGCTCGGGTACGAGAGAAACAATCTGCTGATTACGGACTGGAGTGCCTCTGATTATGGTGCGCTTGATTTCTATGACCTCTATGAGGAGATGTATAAGCTGAAATATGGAGACTATGTACCATACGAATACGGATATGGAGGGGAAGAGTACGAGGTTCCGGAAAAGGAATTGGAGGAAGTGATCCAGACATATATCGGAATAGACAGCACCCTTCTGAGGGAAAAAACGATGTATCAGCGGGAAAGCAAAACATACCTGTACAGGCCGCGGGGGATGCATGACGCAGAAACTCCCTACGAACCGGAGCCGGAAGTGACCGCATGTGAAGAACAAGAGGACGGGACGCTTAAACTCACAGTGAATGCAGTATGGCAGATGGAAATGCAAAGTTGTGCATTTACCAGTGAGCTTGTGGTCCGCCCACTTGTAAACGGGGCCTTCCAGTATGTCTCAAACAGGGTGGTACCACTGCCGGACAGTAATGGGGCAGTTTGGTATACGCCGCGTTTATCGCAGGAGGAATGGACAGCTTTTTACCGGAATACGCAGTAAAGCTCCTGCTAAATGGCAGGTTCCTTTCTAAGAGCCTTTTTATCGGCCAGATCCCAGTAGAGTGTGGCTTCTATATGTAATTCTGACCTCAGCCTCAGCTTGATCTGATCTAACGTCCCAGAAGCCTCCGGGGTATGCGGGGAGCTTTGAAATGTGACCTTGATAAAGGCAAACTTTTCTTCCGGGCCGTAATCATGAAGCGCAATCGTTTCAACGCTTCTGATCAGCGGATAATCTAAGAGCATCTGCCGGACCTTCTGTTCCGTCTCAGAGTCCGCACCTTTTCCGAGTAGTAAAGCAAAGTTTTCAGCGAACGAAGTGAGTCCTGACCAGAGGACGGACAAGGACACGAGAAGCCCTAGCAGGGCATCGACCGGAAAAGAGGTGAAAGGAGCAATTAGGATTCCGCTCAGTGTTACCGCAGTCACAAGAGCATCAGACAGATTGTCATTTCTGACTGCTTTCAGGGCTGGGGAGGAAATCGTCTTGTTTGTACGGTTTACCAGCCAGGCCATAATGAGCTTTATCAGAACGCTCATCAGCAGGATAAGTATAATGGCTGTGGAAAAATGGATTGTCTCCGGATGGATGAGCCGCTTTATGGAGTCTTTTCCTACGGAGACGGCGGTGATAAGGATAAAAATCGAGATTGTGAATCCACAGATATACTCGATACGCCCATGTCCGTAAGGATGTACCCGGTCTTCTTTCCTGCCTGCAATACTAAAACCGAATATAGTTATCACTGAGGAAATACAGTCTGTCAGATTATTGAAGGCGTCGGCGATGACAGCAATACTATTGCTGAAATAACCGATGGCGAATTTTACGAGTGTCAGAATAAGATTACCGAAAAGCCCGGTCCATCCGGCATTCTTGCCGGCAGTGTCACGTTCAGAGAGGGGATTTGAGGTATTCATAATAAGGTCTCCTTTCATATATGTAAATGGTTAAATAGTGTACATGTCAGACAGTAGTGAGGAGATTTAAGTAAGGTACCTAATGATTATAGGTTAACACCAAACCACTACAATGTCAAGGTACCTAAAAGAAAACGTGGTAAATTTTTTATAACTGATCTATCGTAAGCGGAAACCTTGTCATGAGTAGGAACTGGTGATATTCTTAATAATAAAAGAAAAGAGGACAAGAGATGGAAGATAAAATAACGACACTAAGCGAAGTGAAAAAATATATTCAGGATTTCTCAGATGCCAGAGGATGGCGGAAAGACCAGAATGCAAAAGACCTTGTGATGGCCCTTACGGTAGAGGCATCAGAGCTGGCAGAGATATTCATGTGGCTGCATTCGGATGAAGCGGACAGCGTAAGAGAGGATGAAGGAGAGTTCGAACACCTGAAAGAAGAGGTGGCGGATGTATTCTGGTATCTCTGCCGTATCTGTGAACACTTTGGAATTGACCTTTCAGCGGCTGTCGAGTCTAAGGCCGGTAAGAATGCCGTCAAGTATCCTGTGAAGTAACCGTTCAGCACCGGCCGCATACTTGATGTATCAAACCGCCCTAAACCGGGTCGGTGAACATCCGTAATACTTTCGAAATGTTTCTGTAAAGTAGCTCGCGCCGCTGAAACCGACCTCATAGCTGATCTCAGTGATGGACATATCGGTGTTACGAAGCAGGTCCGCCCCCTTTTTCAGACGGTAACCGGTCAGATAGCCTACCGGGGTCTGGTTGAAGTAACTGCGATACAGGGAACCGCACTTGCTTTTGCATATATTTCCGGCGGCTGCGATATCGTCAAGAGTGATTTTTTCTTTATAATGTTTCTGCATATAACCGACCATATCCTTCAGGACAGAGAGCTGATGAGACTGCTTAGAGGGGGCATGGTCTTTCGGCGCATGTACATAAAGTTCATTCCAAATAAGGAAGAAGAGGCTTTGTATCTGTAATTCAGGCGCCGGTGCTTCTCTGGCGGCGTAGATCTGCTGCATGGCGTTTAAAATATGGTTCTGCCAGGCGGTCTCTTTTGTAAGAAGCTGGAATGGAAATGCAAGGTTTGACATCAGCGGCATGACGTACTTCTGTTCCATGCCGGGGGTAGAGCAGAGCATCAGCGGATGCAGAATGATACAGATAAACTCACTCTCCGTGCAGTTCTCTGAGAATCCATAGTGAAGCTGGCGGGAATTGACAAATACCCCGCTGCCCTGTTCAAGCGTTACAATTTCACCGTTAATATGGTACTGCATCTCACCTGACAGGATATAAATCAGCTCAATGTCATCGTGCCAGTGGCTTACAGCCGCATAATCATACTGTGATAAAAAATCTTTCCGGATATATATGGAATAATCTGTAAAATCATACTGAACATCTTCGGAACGGTCATCCCTTAATTCTACTTCTTTCATTGTGTACCCCTGAACATACGATATTGTTATAGAATTATACAATATATCAGTAGATAATGCCAGCATATACAAGATATAATTATGAGAGTCATAAAGAAATGGATGCGTTAACATCCCGCTTGGACTGACATCAGAGAGAAAGAATCGGAGAGCTGTTATGAATAAATCACTGGATCAACAATTTATGAAGAAACTGGCTGCATTAGTGTTTCCCATCGCCTTTCAGCAGTTTATGCTGGCTCTTGTCAGCGCGTCAGACGCTATAATGCTGGGGATGCTGGACCAGGGGTATCTGTCGGCGGTTTCACTTGCCGGGCAGGTACAGTTTGTTTTTAATCTCTTTCTGGCAGCAATGACAATCGGCGCCAGTATGCTGGCTGCACAGTACTGGGGGAAAGGGGATAAAGAATCAGTGGAGAAAATATTTGCGGTGGTTCTTAGGATTTCATTCCTTGTATCATTGGTCTTCTTTACCGGCGCTGTCTTTCTTCCGGAACAGGTGATGAGAATTTTCACCTCGGAGGAGGCCCTCATTGCCGGAGGTGCAGGATACCTTCGGGTTGTCGGTCCGTCATACATACTGTGCGGGGTATCCCAGATTTATCTCTGCATTATGAAAAACAGTGGATATGCTGCAAAAAGTTCTGTCATAAGTTCATCGGCGGTCATACTGAATATTGTGCTGAATGCTGTGCTTATCTTTGGATTGTGGAATGCACCCAGACTGGAAATTGCAGGGGCGGCTCTTGCAACGGTGACCGCCAGGGCGGCAGAACTTGTGTGGGTGATTCTGGATTCTGCGAAGGATGGCCGGATTAAGGCGAGAGTTTCTTATCTTTTGCATCCGGATAAAATCCTGAGGCGGGATTTTTGGAAGTATACAACTCCTGTGCTGGGAAATGAAATCGTGTGGGGCTGTGGTTTTACGATGTATTCTGTCATCATGGGACATCTTGGGTCAGATGCCGTGGCGGCCAACTCTATCGCTAATATCGCGAAAAACCTGATTTCCTGCTTTTGTCTGGGGCTGGGAAGCGGGGCAGGGATTATCGTCGGCAATGAACTCGGCGCCGGACGCCTCGAAAAGGCGAAGGAATATGGAAGGCGGCTATGCAGACTATCTGTGGCAGGCGGGGCAGTCTCAGGGGTGATCCTGCTGGCCGCCAGCCCGGTTATTCTTGCTTTTGCAAATCTCAGTGAGCAGGCAGGAGGATATCTTCAGGCGATGCTTGTTATGTGTTCCTACTATCTGATAGGCAAGTCTGTAAATGGAACAACGATCGCCGGTATCTTCTGTGCGGGGGGAGATTCCAGGTTTGGTTTTTGGTGCGACACGGTTACGATGTGGTGCATCACAGTGCCCCTCGGGTTCATCGCGGCTTTCTGGCTGAAACTGCCCGTAACGGCTGTATATTTCATCGTAAATCTGGATGAGATAGTGAAATTGCCGGCAGTTTACAGAAACTATAAAAAATACCGCTGGGTAAAAGATCTGACAGTAAAGATGTCGTAACCCACGGACAGATAACAAGGAAAAAAGGAGGATATTATGTTAGCAGATTATCATGTCCACACAAGTTTCAGTGACGATTCGGACTGCCCTATGGAGGAAATGATACAGAAGGCTCTGGAGAACGGGATGGACGAAATCGCATTCACGGAGCATGTGGATTACGGGGTGAAAACAGATTTGAACTGTGATTATGAGCACTACTTCCCCCTGTTGAAAGAGATGCAGGAGAAGTATCAGGGGAAACTTCGGATTAAAAAGGGGATTGAGTTTGGTGTTCAGACACATACGGTTTCTCTTTTCGAGCGGGATTTTGCAAAATATGATTTTGACTTCGTCATACTGAGCAACCACCAGATCGATGATCAGGAGTTCTGGTCATATGAATACCAGAAGGGAAAAACACAGGAGGCATACCAGAAAGCGTATTATGAAGCTATTTATGAGGTTATGAAGCAATATACGAACTATTCGGTGCTCGGCCATCTGGATATGATCAAGCGTTATGACGATGCAGGGGAATATCCAGATGAAAAGATTCTGGACATTGTGGAAAAGATTTTCCGTCTGGCTATTTCCGGGGGAAAAGGAATCGAGGTAAATACGTCCTGTTTTGCCTATGGCCTGAAAGACCTGACACCCTCCGAAAAGATTCTCAGACTCTATCATGATCTTGGCGGCAGGATTATCACGATAGGTTCCGACGCGCATGATACGAACAGACTAGGGGATCATATCAAGGAGGCAAAAGAGATTCTAAAAAGGATTGGTTTTGAGCAGTACTGTACATTCAGCAGGATGGAACCAGTCTTTCACAATTTATAACGGGTGCCCCCTGTGCTGGTTAGTGAAAGGATTTAGAAAGGAGTAAAAGGAAATTAATATGGAAATAAATCAGAATACAGATCAGACAAAACTTAACAGTATCTACGAGAAAATGCACAATGAGGAGTTGTATCTTCCCGGCGATGAGGAACTTGTAAAAGAACAGACAGTCTGCCTGAACCGCCTGTATGACTTCAATATGACGCGGCCTGACGAGATGGTGAAGCGGGACAGAATGCTGAAAGAGATGTTTGCCGAGATCGGAGAGGGATGCTATATCGAACCGCCTCTCCATGCAAATTTCGGGGGCCGCCATGTACATTTCGGGGAAAATATATATGCGAACTTTAATCTAACCCTTGTAGATGATACACATATTTATATCGGTGACAGCACGATGCTGGGGCCGAATGTCACCATTGCAACGGCAGGACATCCGATTCTGCCGGAACTCCGCCGGGAAGGATACCAGTACAATGCATCTGTCCGAATAGGGAAAAACTGCTGGATCGGGGCCGGAGCCGTCATTCTTCCGGGAGTCACCATCGGGGATGATACAGTCATCGGAGCGGGCAGTATAGTTACAAGAGATATCCCTTCCTGTGTAGTGGCGGCAGGGAACCCGTGTAAAGTCCTGCGCGGGGTGAATGAACACGACAGAGAGTATTATTTTAAAGGGCACAGGATGCCTGCCTTTTTAAAATAATCCTATCAATTAAGGCAGAGCTATGGGGATAGATAAATGAAGTAATATTTATTATCCCCTCTTGTTACTTCATATATAGTAGATACCGACCCGACAATTTTTTATGCTTCATGATCCTTTTGGACGCTGGAACACCAGCGTCCTTATAAAAATCTCCTGATAGGGATAACAACAATTCGAAGAATTGCATAAAATATCTTTTTCCCTGTGGTCATCTCTTTTGTTTTATAATTTTCCCCATAGACATAACCACCCCCAGTCATTGTTTTACTAAACGTTTTATCCGTTTCTATTTCCTTTCGTATGATCTGGTTCAGTTTCGGGGAATCTACCGCAAGCATTAACTCTGTATCCTGATAGGTACTGCGCATATCAAGATTATAGGAACCGACAATACTCATGCGGTCGTCGATTACGACGGCTTTTGTGTGACAGGAGTGTTTCCCCATAAACTCATAAACGTTTACTCCGGTGTTCCAGATCTGCTTTTTTTGGTTTAAGTAATCCGTACAGCCCCAGGGATTTGCTCCCTTAGCCACATCGTTGGTGATGATTTCCACCTTTGTTTTATTTTGTGTAAGCGATTCCAGATCCTGGTACATTTCCTTTCCACAGATAATATAAGGAGTGTAAATGGAAACCTGGTCCCCCTGTGCCATTAGCTGATGCAAGGAATACCACATCCAGGGTTCTTTATTTTCTGCTTCGGCCGGGTTGTACAGTAAAGAAATGCGGTTTGTCTCAAAAGTGAGGTGCAGCCAGTCCCAGCTTTCCCATGCGGACGGATATTTCTGGCGTAAGGTATCATAGTTTGTGCATAATTTGGCGTTATATTCACCGGTCTTTTTCGCGCTTTGTGTACAGGTGTAAGCCTTGCTGTCTTCTAGATTCCAGACATGTTCAAAGTAATCTAAAAGCTGATAAAGGGAAGAATCCGGTGATTCTTCTGTTTCATAGACAAATAATTCCCGGTCGATATTCCGGGAGGAGGAATAGTCACCTAAAAAGAGATTGGTTGTATTTCTGCCGCCCAGAAGATACATTTTTTTGTCAATGACCAGATATTTATCATGAAGCCTTGCCTGAAGTTTCCAGGGCTTTAAAAAGTTTACCGGATTGTAAATGCGTATCTGGATATTGGGATGGGCGGCAGCAGTCTGAAACCATTCGTCATGTCTTAGATCAAGAAAGCCGCTGATCCCGTCTACAATAATGCGTACATTAACGCCGCGGCCGGCAGCATTGTTAAGGGCCGCAAGGATATCCTTCCCAGACTGGTCAGAATTGAAATCAAAAGTAGAAAGGATAATATCTGACTCTGCCTCTTCGATCATCCGCAGCCGGTACAGGAGCGCTTCGCTGTTGTCGTCAAGGTATGCGGTTCTTTCCGTCCCGGCAGATGTTCCGTAAAATTCTCTGCTATGGAAGGCGCTCTGAAAGGCTTCATTTACTTTTTTGTGGGAAATATAAGGGACAATGAGCCCGGAAAGATAGAGCAGGAATAGGAAAAGTAATATGTATTTAATAGAAATTTTGGATAAAAGTGAGTAAAATTTTTTTTTCATGTATATAAATCTCCTTCCCTTCTCTCATTTTATCTGTTTTTCAAAATAAATCAATGGACATCTTTCTATTTTGTCCAATGAATCGTCTTATACGCACTGGCAGTGGCGATAATAAAGTAGATTGACACAGTTCGTTTCAGATGATATATTTGAATTACTAAAAAGGCAAAATTGTCGTAAGGCAGTGACGCAAAGCCACAGATCCTGACTGAAAAAGGCAGGATGGCTGGGTTGCAGATGTACATAGGAAGGATTCCGCTTTTCATAGAAAAGGCGGGGGTTTTTCAATTGGGGGAATAGGGGAAAAGTTTATATTTTCCGGACTATCACAGCATCGGTCTGCAGGCGGTATCAATGTCTTTTGATACCGCCTTTTTGTGTCCACAACAAGATTGAGGAGGGGAAATGTATGAAGAAAAAGCTGGCATGGCTTCTGGCCATGTGCATGACGCTGCAGCTTACGGCTGTCAATGTTTATGCAGAAGAGGGTGTGCTAAGGACGCCTGATACAGCCGCAGGAACGATTGCGGATACTATCGGCAAAGATGCCGGTTCCGGGGAACAGACAGGTACGGACCTGGCGGACGGTCAGGAAGGTACGGACCCGGCGGACGGCTCTTTGGAAGATCAGTCAGGAAATGAGCAGGAAGAAGGCAAAGACCCGGGAGTGGATCAGGAGGAGAAAGATGCGGCTAACGAAAAAGACACAGCGGCGGCTGCTTCTGAGGATCAGGATTCCGGGCAGAAACAGGGAAATTTATCGGTAGAGCTCACATGTAATCTGCCGGTTACTGATGTACAGACACGTATCGGGCAGATATCCGCGGTTTTGTTAAAAGACGGAACTGAGGCTGTTAGGAAGGATTTTACGGCGAAAGACGGCAGTACGACAAAAGGTACGGTTGATCTGAACGGGATTGAAGAGGGAACATACCTGCTCCAGATTAACGGAGGTGGTTTTGTTTATGGCCAGGAAATCGAAATACAGGCAATGAACCAGCAGATACGTCTTGTGGATATGACTGCAGTAATCGAAGGTGCGGCTCATCCGGGAACCTATGGATATGGGGATGTGAACGGGGACGGCGCAGTAGATGACATAGACCGTTCACTGCTTCTTGATGCGGTCAGCGAAGCTTCTTCAGACCTAATGTATGACCTGAATGGGGACGGTGCAGTGGATCTGGCAGATATTCAGTGCTTCACTTATAGTTACGGGACAGAGAGCACAGAGGCGACTGTGACAAGGACGGCATTGATCGATGAAACGAAGGTTGAGGCTAAGGTTTCCGAGGGGACGGAACTGGCACAGGGAAACAGTGTCATGGATGTTCTGACCGGGGCCGGGAGCATTTCGGTGAAGCCGGTATCGGATGAAGTGATATCCGAAGAGAATCCGGTTGAGATCAGCATTGATCTCTCCGGCCAAAAAGACCTGGCAGTCGGGGGCATTACAATTGCACCGGTACAGGACTCTGTAAATATCATTAAAGGCGGAACCATCGACGTCACCTATACAGACGAAGAAGGGGAGCATACGGAGACATTTGCGATTGATGAGCGGGCGGCCTATTTCCGGTCAAGGGCGGCGGCTGTGGTGACGCAGGAAGCCGATGGTACATTGGTTGTGAATCTGGGAAAACAGGTGGCAGTCAAGAGGATCAAGATCAAGGTTACAGATACCGGAAGTACGAAGCTTGCCGATATCGGAAAAGTAGAGTTTTTAAATGATATGGAGTCAAGAATACCGGCCCCTGTCATGAATATTCCGGGGAACCTTACAGTGACACCGGGCAGTAAGAAATTTACTTTGAACTGGGACGCGCAGGAGAATGTGTCAGGGTACGAGGTGGAGATTACACACGAAGAAAAGACGATCGTTATTCCGGCATCCGTGAACTGGCTGAATGTAACCTCCTTTGGAAATGAAAAACTGAAGAACCTGGAGGTTTACAAAGTCAGGGTCCAGTCTGTGAACGGCGAGTGGAGCAGTGGGTACAGTGATGCGATAGACGCCGTCCCGGCTGCAGACAAAGCACCGGATGCACCGGAGAATGTAAGCGTAAAGGGCGGGTACCGCCTGCTTGATATCTCGTGGAAGAAGATGGAGGATACGGATTACTATACCCTCTATTATAGAATAAAAGGTAAGACTGAGTATCAGAAAGTGGATAACATCACAGCAGCAAGCTACCGGCTTACTGGTCTGGAGAATCAGACAACCTATGAGGTGTGCCTGACCGGGACGAATGACTGCGGGACAAGTAAAAAGTCAACAGTTTATGTAGGGACCACGATGGATCTGGATCCGCCTGTGACATCGAATTACAAACTGATCAATACCGACCAGGGGGTCGGAACGGCAACGGCGCACATTGCAGGTGTGGAATACCCGAGCATTAAGCCGGATAATGAGATGACAGTTGTTGATAACGATTATGCATCCTCCTGGATATTCAATTCATGGGATGCAGGGGGATTTAATTCAGGAAAGCCGTCCCCGATCGTAGAATTTGACCAGGCATATGAGATGAACCGGATTACGGTCGTTCCGGATGCAGGCCAGGCAGGGGGCTATAACTATGCCAAGACCCGGTATTGGGATGAGAATGGCAGCGAACAGATGATAAATGGCTTTTTGACATCCAAGAAAAGTTCCAATGGAAAAGTATATTATGAGCTGTGGTTTGATAAGCCGTTTACAGCAAAAAAAGTACAGGTTAATCTGGCACAGTACTGGGCAGGGAACAACAGTGTTTCGATTGCGGAGATGAAGTTCTACTATTATGACAGTCTGGACGATGAAGTGGAGGCTTTGTATGCTGATAGTCTTCATGTGACACTTGCCGATAATGTGACAAAGGAAATGGTCGATGCTCTGGAGAAACGCACCAACACGAAGGACGAAGTAAGCGGCGAGTATCATCCGAGGCGGGACCTTCTGCTGCGGGAGATCGAAAATGCACGGAATATTCTGGAGAACGAGAAGCTTTCTGATCCGATCCGGGTGGATACAAGCATTATCAAGGCGAAGGACAATGTTCTTAAGATGGCGTCCGGACTAAATTCCTGGCAGCCGCTCGGGGTTGTGGCACATGAGGGCGAAGAACTGGCAGTCTATGTGGGCAGGGAGAATACCGTAGTTGGCGCCGGTACGAATGTGCGTCTGATTGCGGCCCAGTATCATGCGGAATCAGGCAGTTGGAATAAAGTCGTCGTATCGAATCTGGTGCAGGGGAAGAATGTAGTGACGATGCCGTCCATCAGCAGTCTGAATACGGAACACGGTGGCAGCCTGTATGTAGAATTTACCGGAACTAATAACAAGATTAACATACAGGTCAGAGTGAGCGGCGGCACAAAGATCCCGATGCTGGATATTTCAAAGGCATCTACTGAGGCGGAAAAACGTGCCGCGGTCAGGGCATATGTAGAAGAGTTAAATACGTATGTACCAAAGATTGAGCAGATGCATAACAGCCAGCATCTGGACAAGGACGAAACCCACTGCAATTATGCATATGACAAGCAAAACTGTATTCTGGGAGCGACCGAGATTGTTTTGGATAAGATGATGTATTCTGTCTCAGCAGAACAGATTTTAAACGGTATTAATAAAAAAGCAGGTACAGACGGGAATGATGTGGACAGCCAGACAGAGGTCCTTTACCAGTCTCTGGAGGCAATGGATCAGATGATCACGTTGTTTTACCAGCATAAGGGCCTGACAGACCAGACAGTGCCAGAGAATTATGGCGCAAACAACAGTTTTCCGGTAAGCAGGCTGAATATCCGGTATATGAGGATGTTCGCCGGGGCATTCATGTATGCCGGAGGGCTGCATATCGGAATCGAATGGGGAAGCATCCCGGGCCTCGCACGGTCACAGCCGGTTGTAAGTGACAACGGCAGATATGTGAGCGGGCAGCTGTTTGGCTGGGGCATTGCCCACGAGATCGGGCATATAATCAACCAGCCCGATTATGCAATCGCCGAGATTACGAATAACTATTTCTCTATTCTGGCGCAGGCTGACGAGACGAACGACAAGGTCAGATTCAAATACAAAGATGTTTATGAGAAAGTAACATCAGGAACAAAGGGAAGGGCGTCCAGTGTATTTACGAGTCTGGCTATGTACTGGCAGCTGCATCTTGCCTATGATGACGGTTTTAATTACAAGACTTACGATAACTACGAGGACCAGTTCAATAACCTGTTTTTCGCCAGAGTAGATGCTTATGCGAGAAACACCTCTCTTGCACCGAACGGGCTCTCACTGAACGGGGCAGATACGGACAATAAGCTGATGAGGCTTTCCTGTGCGGCCGCCAGAAAGAACCTTCTGCCGTTCTTTGAAAAGTGGGGAATGACACCGGATGAAACAACGAAGGCATATGCGGCGCAGTTCGGGGAAGAGACAAGAAATATATACTATATCACGGATGAGGCAAGGGTTTACCGTGTGGAAGGCGGGACAGACGCAGCTTCCGGCAGCACGGTCAATGCACAGATGGAGTATAAGAATAATTCAAAGCAGGTTACCCTGAAATTATCTAATACGGCAGCCGACCAGGATGCAATGCTCGGTTATGAAATATACCGCAACGGAAAAGTGGTTGGTTTTGTCGCGGCAGAAGATGGTGAGACCGTATTTACAGATACCATTGATACTGTGAATAACCGGGTATTTACCTACGAAGTAATCGGATATGACAAATTGCTTAACAAGACGGAAAAGACCGTGCTTGACCCGGTTAAGATCTCGCATGACGGCAGTGTTTCCAAGAAGTTATGGTCTGTGACAACAAACATGACGTCACCGGATGACGAACAGGAAACAGGCTCGGATGATAATCCGGAACCAGAAACAGTATCGGCAATTGGGAAGGTTTACAACGATGATTATAGTGACAGCTATGTTGGAGCCTCTAATGAGGCACCTTCTCTGGTCATCAGTTTTCAGGAAATGCTTGCAGTGGCAGGCATGAAGATTACTGTGCCGGAGGAAAGCGCAGATGCAATTAAGAAGTATGAGGTCTATGTAAGCAAAGATAATTCCGAATGGACACTGGCGAAAGCAGGCACCTTAACCTATGATGACGGTACGGCTGCCGTATATTTCAGTAAAGAGAATGACAGCTGGATGTATACTTATGATGCCTCATACCTGAAGCTTGTCGTAAAGGGCCAGAATAAGGCCGAACTGTCAGAGATAGACATCCTCGGTCCGGCAGGAGATAATGTGGAGCTTCTGAAAGATGGGATCGGGATACTGAAATCCGATTATGTCTATGATAAGACTCTTGAAGATGGTATGATACCAAAGGGATCGCTGATTTTTACCGGAGAATACAAAGGTAATCCGGCATATAATGCCCTGAAGCTTTATGACCAGAACAAAGAAATCATAGAAGGCACGCAGGTGATCTTTGCGGAAGTGCCGGATAAAGGTGAACTCGGGGAGATTTCTTCCGGAACATGGATCTATTATATTGAACCAGATACCTATCAGGAACTTAAGGCAGCCGGCAGGATTCCGCAGAGTGTCACGGCAGAGCTCTACAGGGTCGATGATGCACACACAAATGAAGGTGAGAGGCTTGTAAGTGATACGCTGGAAGTAAAATTGCCGGCCGAACTGAAGGATATTGAAATAAAGGATAACAAGTAGGAGGGATTGAATGTGAAGAGAATAAAAAGAATATTACCGGTTCTTCTGCTTGTGATCTTCGGATACTGTCTGCCTGTATCGGCTCAGGATGCGAAGAATGATGCATTCATTCAATGGAAAGCAGATGAAAAGCAGGAGAGTGCACAGCTTATCTTTGCACCAAATAAGGAACTTGTGAACAATGCAGTGACAACCATGCAGATTACGATGCTGGTTACAGATATCACGGGGGATACCCCCGGGGTATCCGTATCCTTTGACCAGTCAGGTGCAGGGGCATACCGTATATCTGATTACAGGTACAATCCTCAAAAGAAGGAATTAAATATCTTTCTCTCGGATACAAAATTACTGTTTGATAAAGACACAAAAAGCTGCTCTATCGGTACCGTGAGCCTCGATATGGATGATTCAGAATGTGAGATTATGATACAGCCGGTCTCTGTGAAAACAGTCAGCCAGAGCCATGCCGCAGGAGAAATCCAGTCAGGGGACCTGGCAGATATGGCTGTAAATCTGAAGAGGGTCAGCGGTACAGACAGCCCGGATGAACCGGGACAGCCAGACCATCCGGATAATCCGGGTGGAACAGATAATCCTGATGTACCGGGGGATTCCGGACAACCGGATAACCCGGGGCAGCCAGATAACCCGGGGCAGCCAGGCAACCCGGATGTACCGGAGAATCCCGGTACCCCGGGACAGCCGGATGCAGATGCTGTATACGATAACGTAAAAGATGTGGTGAAAGAGCTGGAGGAGGGACAAACAGCCCAGATCACATATAAGATTGGAAAAGACGCTGTACTGTCGGACGAAGATCAGAAAACCGTTTTTCAGGCTCTTAAGGGGACCGATAAGTCGCTGACATTTGTAGTGGAAGACGATGGAGGCCTTCTGTATTCCTTCACATTCCGCGGAGATCAGATCACGAATGAGAACATCGTCATGGACTTCAGGATAACGTCACTGATCAGCAGCCCTGACATCGGGAAGCTTCTCCAGAAGGGGGCACAGAATCTGTTCCTTGAATTTTCACACAGCGGTAAGCTGCCCGGCCCTGCGGAAGTGAAAGTATATGCAGGCAGTGTATTTGCGGATGGGCAGAAGCTGTACCTGTACTATTACAATCCAGATAAGAAGGCGCTGGAGCCGGTACAGAAGGAGATTATCGTTAATGGAGGATATGTAGTATTTGAACTGACACATTGTTCCAGCTATGTACTGACGACTAAGGAAGTCAAAGAAGCAGGTAAATTCCCGGTACCGGGAGGACAGGAGGCTTCCGGCGGCACTGATGGAAAGAAAGACTTGCAGAAGGGCAATGTGGCGACGGGAGATAACAGTCCGGTTGTGCTGTATATCGTATTACTGGCTATTGCGGCGGTAGCCTTAATCACAACAGTAATATGGCGGAGAATACGGAAATAAAATCATAAGAAACACAAAAATCCGCGGGATGATTCCTGCGGATTTTTGTGTGGGATACAATAAATCAATGGAATTTTGTTCCTATACTTGAAATTATCTGGTATAATCGACCCATAAAAGAGAGTAAAGGGGACGGTGAAATGTCAGAGAAAAAAGAAAAAAGGATACTTGCTGCCATTCTACCCCTGATTGTCGTCCTGATGCTGATAGTGTGGGGCGTAAAGCCGCGCACGGGCGAAACCACAGTCATGACCTCGGCAAACGGCGAATGGGATTTAACCAGTTCCGGTCTTATGCAGAAGAATGTACGAGTTACCGGCGATGTGGAATATGTGCCGGATGCCCTGCTGACCCCGCAGGAATTTTCAGGACGCACGGATATCTGTCTTGGTCAGCCAGATAACGGGACCCAGTATGCCACAAGCCGGATGCAGCTGAAGGTCCCCCGGGGCAGCTATCTCATCTGCGGGTACAGTGTGGACTTTGCAAGCCGTATGTATGTAAACGGCGAACTGCTTTTTGAGGCCGGTGTTCCGGGGGAAAACCGGGAAACAACCACACCGGGTGTAAAATTCTATGTACTCCCGGTATCCCCTGACGAGAATGGTGAGATAGTCATTGTACAGCAGGCGTCCAACTTTACCCATAAGGACAGCGGCACCCACGGAACTCTTTACATAGGCCTGCCGGAACAGATCAACCGGTATGTCTTGAGGAACCTTTGTCCGGAAGTCGTACTTATGGGGTGTTATCTGGTACTGTTTATCGTCCATATGGTTCTTTACACGATGATGCAGCATTACAAACCGAACCTATTGTTTGCACTATTTTGTCTGACGTGGTTTATCCGCACCGGTGTCACCGGGCAGCGCATACTGGGGGCGGTACTTCCAAATCTGCCGTGGACGGTAATCTTCCGGCTGGAATACTTAACGATGCCGTTAAGCGGTATCCTGCTGGTGTGGCTTCTGTACCTGCTCTTTCCCGGTGTACTGCAGAAATGGTTCCCGCCTGCCGCGAGTATTCTGTGCGGGTGCTTTGCTGCCATTGACATATTCGGCCCAACCCTGCTGATGTCCTATACCGCAGTATGGCGTGTCGGGATACTGGGGCTGATCGGCCTGTATTTCTTTATCCGGCTTATCTTTCAGAAACAGCGGCCTGATACCGGACAGCTTGCCGTGCTGGCTGGCTTTGCGTTCCTGTTGTTTGCGGCCCTGTGGGATATGCTGTACCATATGGACATCCATATGCTGCCTGCACTTCGCTTTGCCGTTTCGGAAATGTCAATGGCGGTGTTCGTACTATTTGCCATGACAGCCCTGTTTTTTGGCACTATGAGTGAGGTGCGCCGGGCGAAGGAGCGTGAGGAACGAATGGCTGCCGAAAAGGAAATGATGGCGGAGATGAACCGTATGAAGAATCAGTTCTACACCGATATGTCCCATGAGATGAAAACACCATTAACGGTCATTTCGGTCAACGCACAGTTTGCAGCCCAGAATATCGGGACCGGTGTGGTGGATGAGGAAACGGTAGCGGACTTAAATGCGATCTCCACCGAGGCCAGACGGCTTGCCCAGATGGTAACAAGCCTTGTAGGACTTGGACGTATGCAGGGGACTGATTCCGTGTGTAAAAGGCTGGATCTGGAGTCTCTGATCGTGGAAACGGTGAGGATTTACCAGTCCATGTTTGCCCGGCAGGGGAACACCCTGACAGCAAAGACAGAGCCGGGGCTGCCCCCGGTGGAGGGAAGTGCCGACCAGCTTGTGCAGGTGTTGATTAACCTGCTGAGCAACGCCAACCGGCATACAAAGAACGGGACTGTCCTCGTCCGGGCAGAAGCGCTGGAACATCAGGTGCGGGTGAGTGTTGCCGATGACGGGGACGGTATCAGCCGGGAGCTGCTGCCTCATGTATTCGAGCGGTTCCGGCGTGGTGATGAAGGAGTTACGGGTCTGGGACTTACCATCTGTAAAACAATTATCGAAGGGCATGGCGGCCAGATCGGCGTTCAGAGTGAGGAAGGCAAAGGGGCGGAAGTGTGGTTTACACTGCCGGCGAAGGAGGTTGAACATGAAAGAGACAGGGATAATCCTGCTGGTGGAGGACGATAAGAATATTCAGCGAATCAACCGCCGTATTCTGGAGCGTGAGGGATTTTTTGTGCTGTGCGCGGCAGCGCTTTCAGGGGCACGGAAACTGCTTCAGACGCATACGCCCGATGTGCTGGTGCTGGACATCATGCTGCCGGACGGAAGTGGCCTTGCATTCTGTGAGGAAATACGGCCGACCACGTCGGCCCCGGTGTTGTTTCTGACGGCCCTGGATGAAAAGAGTGAGATCATCGAGGGACTTGTAGCGGGCGGCAATGACTATATCACAAAGCCGTATGATGTAGATGAATTTGTGGCCCGTGTCAAGGCACAGCTTCGTCTTGTGCGGATGAACCGGCGGGATACGGAGCAGGCAAAGACCATCACGCGGGGACCGCTTGTGCTGGATACCGTAGCCCTGCGTGCTTTCTTGAACGGTGAAGATATGCTGCTTGCAGCGAGGGAATTTTCTGTCCTGCTCTACCTATTAAAAAATGAAGGCAGGACTATTCCGGCGAAGGAAATCTATGAGGGGGTTTGGAAACAGCCTTTATCAGGGAATGCCAGCGCCATTTGGAAATGCATGTCCCGGCTGAAGAATAAACTGGCGTTGTCCGGCGGGAAAGTATCCCTGATGACCTTTCGGAACGAGGGTTACCTGCTGGAGATTATGGAGGACAAACCTCAGAAAAAATAATAACATTCCGAGTGGATCAATGCGAACCTGACATTTTGGTAAGGTTCGCGTTTTTTATCCCTTTTTTTGCTATCCTAGAATAAAGGAAGGAGGCAGTTTTTATGGAAAAGGAATATCAAGAGGTAACTTTTGAAGTTTGCATAGAGGAAGTACAGAATTATATATGGCAGGGAAAAGTAAAAACAAACGGGAAAACCATATCGTTTAAAAGTGATCTCGAACTAATGCTGCTTTTGGACAGGCTGGTGAATGAAAATTGTCAGGTACCCTGCCCCTAATCCGATGCGTGATATAAAAGAGGAGGGACAGCATATGAAAATGAATTCAGCGGGTATTGCTGGATGCCCCCCGAACCGGTCCTGTGAGGAGAGTGCTGCGCGCAACGAGCAGTTTGTAGGGGAATGTCTGAAGAAGATCAGGAAGGCCCCGGATGCGGAGGATGGGCTTAAGCGGCTTCTCTGTTTTTTGGGAGAACAGCTGGAGTGTGACCGGGTATACGTTTTTGAAGAAATGGACCGCCAGCACATCCGCAACACTTATGAATGGTGCAGGGCTGGAATATCGTCCGGCATCGAAGAACTGCCTTATGTGGCGAAAAAAGACCTGCTTCCCTGGTACGGGCAGTTGACGAAAGGTGAGAACATCATTGAACCGGACGTGGAACTGCTGAGGGAAAAGGACACGCTGATTTATGAGTTTTTACAGCCCCAGAAAATCCAGTCCATCATTCTGAGTCCTCTGCTGGCCCAGGGAAAAATGTATGGTTTTTTAGGGACAGATAATCCTCCGCCAGAGAAGATGGAACACATCTCGGTGGTATTTGACGTACTGGCCTATTTTGTCTGCTCACTGGTCAGCCAGCGGGAACTGTCAAGGCTTCGGGAAAGCTATTCCCATAAGAAAAGGCCAAAGACGGACGCACTGCATACGGGAAAGACTGTTCTTCTGGTGGATGACAGTCCGCAGCTGCTGCGTCTGAACGAACGTGTCCTGCGCCCGGAAGGATATTCCATCTTAAGTGCGGGAACATTGTGGGAAGCAAGGACAATTTTGCATAAAACAACGCCGGATGCGATTGTTCTTGATATTGACCTGCCGGATGGGAACGGCCTCGACTTTTGCAGGGAGCTGCGGGCCAGAAACGAAATTCCGGTCGTGTTCCTTACCGCCCACTCCGACGCACAGACAGTACAGGAGGGTGCCAAAGCCGGAGGGTGTGCACTTTTAACAAAACCTTACCAGATGGAAGAATTACAGAATGCCGTGGCAGATGCGTTGTCTGGAGTTAACATAAAGAAATCCGAAGGGATTGTCGGTAAATCCCAATATTAGTCCCCCTTTACATATCCCCACTGGAGTCAATGCTTTTGCGGCATTGAAATTCCCAGTGGGGATATGCTATAATAAAAAGAACATTTGTTTTGGTTTGGGATTGAGTAACAGAAATGTTTTATGGGAGATTACGGATATGGAGATTCAGGATTTGATCATACACAGGGAAAGACTGGCCAGAAGAGGGGCAGAGTATGCCGCTTTCCCGGCTGGTTTACAGAAAGAGATTAAAAGCTTCTTAGGGCAGAGTAAAATAGAGAAACTATATTCCCATCAGGCAGAGATGTTTGAGGCTGCCCTCAGGAAAGAGAACGTGGTGATTACGACCTCGACTGCCAGCGGGAAGACGTTAAGTTTCCTTCTGCCTGTGCTGCAGTCGGTCCTGGATGACCCGCTGACGAGGGCCGTCTTTGTCTATCCGACGAAAGCGCTTGCAGCCGACCAGTTCCGTGCACTGAAGCCGTGGCTCGAATACTTTGGGGAAGGGCGGGTATCGGCCGGGGTATACGACGGTGACACCCCGCCCCGGGAGCGCAGCAGAATCCGGAAGAGCGCGAATATCATTCTTACGAATCCGGAGATGCTAAACGGTGCATTCCTGCCGAATCACAGTAAGTATGGTTTTGACTTTATTTTTACAAACCTCAGATACGTGGTGATCGACGAGCTGCACAGCTACCGTGGGGCGTTCGGCTCCCATCTGGCCAATATTTTCAGGAGGCTTAAGAGGGTATGCAGTTATTATGGGTCATCCCCGCAGTTTCTCTGCAGTTCTGCCACGATTGCGAATCCGACTGAACTGGCGGAGAATATATGCGGCGGGAAGTTCACCCTGATCTCACGTGACGGTTCCCCGTGCCCCGAAAAGGAATATCGGATCATACAGCCGCCTGTCATCAAAGGCTCCAATGACAAGGTTTATGGAAGATATTCTTCTACCGCAGTGGCTACGGACCTGCTTCCGCGGCTCGTCGAAGAGAACCATCATTTCATCGCCTTTGCGAGGTCCAGGAAAAGTGTGGAGATTATCTTAAAAGAGTCAAGGGACAAGCTGGATTCAGCGGGGTTCCTGTCACAGGGGGACAGCCGGAAGATCGCGGGTTACCGCGGCGGATATACGCCGCTGGAACGAAAAGAGATCGAGAGAAAGATGATTTCCGGTGAACTATCGGGACTGGTGTCTACGAATGCACTTGAGCTCGGGATTGATATCGGGAATCTGGATACGACGGTAATCGTCGGCTATCCGGGAACAAGGGCCTCCTTCTGGCAGCAGACAGGGAGGGCCGGGAGAGGGCAGGACGCATGTGTAAATTATCTGATACTGGAAAACCAGCCCTTTGACCAGTATATAGCCATTGATCCTGACTGGCTGTTTTGTCAGGAGAGCGAGAATGCGATTGTGGACCGTGACAATCTGCTGATCCAGCTTTCGCATATCCGTGCCGCCGCGGCCGAGATGCCGCTGACGATGGATGATATTGCCCTGTTCCCTGCATTGGGTGAAGTCATCCCAGTACTCCTAAAGGCGGAGGAATTAAAGAGTCTGGGAGGGAAGTTTGCATGGTCCGGCCCCGCATTTCCCGCAGGGGACTACAGCCTGAGGAACATGGACCAGACGAGGTTCAAACTGATTCTGGAAAAAGAAGAGAGAGAAATTACGGAGATGGACGAATCCCAGGCATACCATGAGATTTACCCGGGGGCGGTGTATATGCATGAAGGGACGTCCTATGAGGTACTGAGCCTTGACCTGAAAAGCCGTACCGCCAGATGTATTCCTTTTGACGGCAATTTTTATACCGTGCCGGCAGGAACCAAGGAAACGAGGGTCCTTCAGGTTTTTCAGGAGGAGCCCTACGGGCGCACGCACATCCGGTTCGGGGATATCAATGTGAACGAACTGGTCTCCATGTTTAAGAAGCTTCAGTTCCATAATCATCAGAATCTGGGATATGTAAGCTTAACAGTGCCGCTTCAGAAGGACTATGATACGGAGAGCACATGGCTGGAGATCCCGGAGAATGTGGTCTATGTTTTCCGCAGGCTCTTACAGAGGAACCAGTCAGGAGAACTCGTGAGGAACAATCACTTTGACGGGCTGTCAAACGCTGTCAGGAACGCGGCGATGATGGTTACGATGGCTGCACGGGACGATATTGATGTAGTTGTTTCCGGCAACGCGCTGATTCCGGATGACAGGGACGAAGCAGTCGTATACATGTTTATTTATGATAAGTATGTGGGCGGGCTGGGATATTCGGAGAAGATATACGACCTGATCCCGAAGATCCTGGAAAATGCAGTCCACATGGTGAAAAACTGTCCCTGCGAGGATGGGTGTCCGGCATGTGTGGGTGATTATACACTGGATAAAAAGCTAGTACTGTGGGGGCTTACTAATCTGCTTGAGAAGACAGCGGCGCCGGAATCTGTCAAAATGGTTGAAGAGACGGAGAAGCCGGCCGTACAGAAGCAATTTTCCTTTTTCTCTCTTCCTGAAAACTGGGAAGAGTTCTGTGACTGTGTGGAGAAAAACGGCGAGACCGGAGGGGCATTCTTAAAGACGGTACAGCGCGTGGATATAAAGGGGCACTGCCTGACCATAACCGTAGGAAACACTTTCAATGAGATGTGGATCAAGGAGCCGGAGAACAGAAAGAGTATTGAGAATATCCTTCGCTATCATGCAGTCTGTCCCGCGGATATGAGACTGGAAGTGGCGGCGCAGATAGATGAGGACCGGGAAAAGAAGACAAAGGCAAGGCTGGAAAGAAGGTTTGAAGATATTGTATTATGAAGAACAGTGGGAACGCCTGAATGAATACCAGAGGGCAGCCGTGCTGGATGAAAGCCCGGCCTGTGTCGTCAACGCCAATGTCGGAAGCGGCAAGACAACAGTACTGATTGCTAAGATTCTGTACCTGCATATAGAGAAAAAGGTTCCGGTGCGGAGCATGACGGTCCTTACATTTACGAATAAGGCTGCAGGGGAGATCAGGGAGCGTCTGCTTAAGATAGAGCCGGGCCTTACCGACGAAGAACTGGCAGGATTTGGAACCTTCCATAGTGTCGCAATGAATTTTTTAAGATCCTCTCTCCCGGTTGAGAAGGCAGGGCGGACGAAGGATTTCATGATTATCGAGCCGGATGAAGAGGCGGAGCTGGCCCTGCGCCTTGCGAAGGAAAGAAAGCTGAACATCAAGTACAAGAACCGTCTGAAAAAGCGGATGGAGCAGGAGTATGCGGCCTTTTGCCAGGGAAAGAGTGTAAGCCGTTACAAAGATGACCTGTTTATTTTGTTTCAGGCCTTACAGGAAGAGAAGAAGCGGCAAAATAAAATGTCCTTCGCGGATCTGATAGAAATCAGCACAGAACTGTTGAAAGAAGAAAATGAAAAGCCTGCATGGATCATCATTGATGAGGTGCAGGACAGCGACAGAAAGCAGATGGACTTCATTACCGCGCTGAAGGGGGAGCAGACAAGGCTCTTTGCGGTAGGTGACCCGAACCAGCTGATCTACAGCTGGAGGGGGAGCGTGGAGACGATGTTCTACTTTCTGAAACATCAGTTCGGGGCGAAAGAACTTTCACTTCCGGTTAACTACCGTTCCAGCGGGACGATACTGGAGGCGGCGGAGAAGTTCCTGCAGTATGGGAATACCGTGGCGGGCAGCAGGGAGGCCGGAAGTCCCATACTGGTGAGAAACCATTACGATGCTTTTCAGGAAGCCGTATATCTGGCACAAAAGATCAGGCAGATGAACGAAAAAGGTATGGATTACGGGGAAATTGCAGTTTTTTACAGGCTCCAGAGCCAGTCGGAGATATTGGAAAACGTTTTTGAAAAGGAAGGGATTCCGTTTACCGTCTCGCTGAGAAAGACACTGAGGGATATTCCTGTTCTGGAGTGGTTTGTGAAGGTACTTGCATATGCCTGCAATCCGGAGGATATCTATGCGGCAGAGGCTGTGCTGACCCATCCGTCCTATGGGGAGGGGGCAGGGAAAAAGGGCTGGAAAAGCTTTCTGGCAGAACCGGAAGAAGGCCGGTCCCGGATTTTTGACAGGATGCGCGGTTTTATGCATACATTCTCGGAAGTGCAGGTACAGGAGCCGGAACAGATCTACCGGTATTTTTTACTGGATGACTATTTACGACCCAATGCAGCTTCATTTGTAGAAGACAGGGAGATGGTCCTTGATTTCTGCAAAAGGCTGACTGACTACAGCAGCGAGAATCACAGGCCCTTCTTTGAGGGTACCTCAGAGTTTCTTCGTTCATCGGCACTTTATGGTATCCAGATACTAAAAACGGAGGAAAATCCGGGGCGGGACAAGGTGAGGCTGATGACACTGCATGCCTCCAAGGGGCTGGAATTTACCAGTGTATTTATCATCGGTGTAAATGACGGGCTGCTTCCGCTGGCTGGGCGCGGGTTTGAAGAGGAGGAAGAAGAACGCAGACTTTTCTTCGTGGGAATGACAAGGGCAAGGGAATATCTGGAACTGTCTTACTATACGAATCCGGGACAGCCCCGTGCGGCGGGCGGCCCGGGCAGATATCTGAAAATGCTTCCCCGGCATCTTCTGGACTGGGAGGAGGATAAGACCCCGGAAGAGAAGCAGGCGAATCTCCAGCAGCTGAGGAAAGCAGTGAGTAAGGAAATGAACCGTGTACAGGTAGAGAAGCAGGAAGTAAAGAAAGTCAGGCACGCCAGATACGGCACCGGTGTACTCATCTCGGAAAATGAAATGACTGTGGAGGCAGAGTTCGAGGGGTATGGTAAAAAAGAATTTTTGAAGGCGTTTGGTGAGGTTGAGATATTAGGATAAAAAAGATTAGCAGGAAATCTAAAAAGGATTTCCTGCTAAATCCGCAGTAATTCATTTACTGTTGCATCCAGCACTTCGGCAAGGGTTATAAGTTCATAATCGGCGACAATACGTTCACCGGTTTCGATACGGCTGATGGCTTTTTGATTTAAATTAAGACCTGCAAGCTGCAGCTTTGCGGCAAGCTGTTCCTGCGAGAGTCCGGCTTTTTCACGAAGCATTTTGACTTCAGGACCAGAGGCATTGCATTTGCCATCTATATATTTGTATATTTTCAAAAGACAGCTCCTCCATTTATTCCTTAAATAGGTAATATATATTTTGACATTATCATAGTACTTCATGCATGTTTATCCCAAAGATGACTAATTTTAATATGGGAACAATGTATACCGGTCTTTGATTGCAAATTACTAAATTGTCTGATAAATTAGAAGTATATAAAAATATTGGGGGAAATACTCCTGAACAGATAGGAGGCATTGCTTATGGAACTGCTTACGCTATATCTGGTCGATGATGAACCGATCATATTAAAAGGACTGCTGGAAACCTATGACTGGGAGCGAATGGGTTTTGAGGTGACGGGATGGGCGCGCGACGGGGAAGATGCGCTGAAGGAGATTCCCGCAAAGAAACCGGATGTAGTCCTGACAGATGTCCGGATGAAGAAGATGGATGGACTTGCGCTGATTGAGAAAGTAAAAGCGATGGACCTGAAGACGAATTTCGTGGTAATCAGTGCCTACCGTGATTTCGAGTATGCAAGGAAAGCGTGCCAAAACGGGGCGCTTTCTTATCTGGTAAAACCGATTGAGGAAGAAGAACTCGAACGGACGATGTCCGAGATCTACGAGATGTGTACAGAGAAAAAGTTCAAGGAAAAGAACTATTCTCTCTGGGAAAAAGTGCTTCTAGAGGATAAGGACAACTTCCTGAACCAGATGGTCGGGAAATATCTGGATGATGCGATGGACGAGCCGGAGCTTGCTGAATTCTTCATCAGCCTGTCCAGGGAGGCGGAGATGAATCATTCCTTTGCTGTTATCACGGCGGGGATTGACATTGCACAGCGTGTCGTGAACCAGAAGGAGTTTGACATGAAGCAGTATGTTCTGGACACAAGCCTGAATAAGAGGATCCGGGAAAAGTATCAGGTCTGGACGAAGGGGACGCAGGAGGGCGCCACCTGCTATATCGTGGATCTGGGGGAAAGCGGAAGGGTTGAACCGCTGAAAATCATCCTGACCGACCTTCGATCAGAATTAAAAGGGGATATGATCTCGGCCCTGTCGAACAGTGAACACGGGATCAGCGGTCTGAAAACTGCATACATACAGTCTCTCAATCTCTTTGAGGTGGCGGCGGAGGCCGGCGCGGGACTGCTTTCTATGGAAGGAAAGTCCCTTCCCAGGACGAAGAACCAGTATTCACTGGATGTGGAGACACAGGTTCTGGGAGCGCTGCGAAAAAATGACATAAAGCAGATCAAGAAGGCTTATGAGAAGTTTGTCTATATTCTCCCGGAGGACGAAGATGCTGTCCGGGTATATCTGCGCAGGCTTGCCGTGCGCGTGGAGTTTTCTATCGAAGATTCCTACGGGCTGATACCGGAAATGAAGCAGAGTTTCCGCAACTTCTATGATGCGGTGGATACCGTGAATCCTCCGAAGGGCGTGAATATCCTGTATCAGCTTCTTCTGCATATTATCGAACTGCGAAGTAATATGGAGGAAGATACGTCAAGGGAGTATTTTCAGGATTACATACCGGTTGCTCTGAATTACATCCGGGAAAATCTGCAGGATGAGAATTTATCAATCGGCAGTGTATCTGAACATGTATATCTGAATCCGGTTTATTTCGGCCGGATTTTTAAGAGTGTCATGAAGATGCCGTTTAAGCGCTATGTGCAGAATATGCGGATGGAAAAGGCGAAGGAACTGATTCTGGAGGATCAGGAGAGCATTGCAAATATCTGTGTACAGGTGGGGATTCCGAATCCGTCTTATTTTTCACAGGTGTTTAAACAGTATACGGGAATTCTGCCCAGTGAATATAAAAGGAGTCTCGAAGCATGAAAACCGGGAGCAGAGAATCTGGCACAGGGAAGGCGGGGTACAGAAAGTATTTCTTCGGCATCCGGAAAAAGGCGGTCGTATCGATCACTGTCATTTTCGGGATCATTTTTTTCCTGACCTATCTTGGAATCAACAAAATAGTAAAAGATAATACAAGGGAATTCCTGACAGACCAGTATTCTTATCTGAACGATAAGGTACTGGGTTCTTTCAGGAATACTTATGATGAGCTGAATTCCCTGACAGCCGACTTCGTGACCAATGACTATGTGCAGAAAACACTGACGAACCAGACAGTGACGGCTTCGGACAGAGACATGATGGAGCGGACGCTGTCTTATTATAATAAAAGTTTTCTGGATTCTTATCTGGTGATTGATAATAAGGGAAACCAGTACTCCCAGAAGGGAATCCGGCTGGATATGGAAAAATTCAGGAAAAGTGCAATCTATCAAAGTCTGGGGGATGAGTATTCGAAAACAAAGATTCTCTGGACGAGGGACGTAATCTTTGGAACGAATGAAATGAGTTTCTTTGCGGTGCGGTATATCCGTGAGATGAATTCTGTACACGATGCGGGGGTTTTAATCCTGAAGCTGAATGAACGAGTCATGGATGCCGTGAGGGAGAGTGCGGAAAATGAAGAACTGGCTTATTTTATCGTCAATTCAGACAAGGAAATCTGTTATAAAATCATACCGGACGGGATGGATGAAAGCTGGCATCAGGAACTCAATGAGAGACTGTGGAATCCGGATGAAACAGAGTCCAAAAGCCTGAAAAACGGGATATTCAGCGGAAGAACCGACGAGAGGACGAAGTTTGCCGTAATCACGTATGCACCGGGCAGTGTGACCAATCAGGTAATCCGTGAGATCCAGCTTGTCATGGGTCTGATTTTTGGACTGATGTTTGTATTGACAGTGGCGGGGGTGGCCTTTTTTACAAAACGCCTTACGAGTCCGATTGAGTATTTGAGCTCCACGATGCGGGATTTCGACGACAGTAAACTGGATGAGCGGATTTCCCTCGATACGAATACGGAACTGGATTTTATCGGGCATGCCTACAACAAGATGATCGAAAAGGTAAAGAGCCTGATGAACGATGTTATGAAGAAAGAGAAGGAACTCAAAGACAGTGAGATGCAGACGATGCTCTACCAGATCCGCCCGCATTTCCTGTATAACACACTGGATACGATCTATATGCTTGCCCGGATCCAGAAGGAAGAAACGATCATGAAGATGACGCAGTCTTTGTCCAGATTCCTGCGGATTAACTTAAGCAACGGGCGGGAGAGTATAGAGGTGAGTCAGGAACTGGAGCATGTCAGTTCCTATCTGGAGATCCAGAAGATCAGGAATACAGACCTTTTTGAGTACGAGGCCAGCGCAGAGCCGGGAACAGAGAAGCTTTTTGTGACAAAAATGATTCTCCAGCCAATTGTGGAGAACAGTATCAAACATGGCTTCCGGGATATTTATTCCGGTGGGATGATCTGGATTCGGGCATACTGTGAAGACGGATATCTCTGCTTTTCCGTGGAAAATAACGGGACGCCCGTCCTGCCGGATGCGCTTGAGAAACTAAACAGGATGGAGCAGGTGTCTATGGATGAGATTGACATGCTGATCGAGAAAAGACAAGGCGGTTTTGGCATCTGCAACGTAGTAAAACGTCTGCGGCTTAAGTACAATGACCAGATTCGTTTTTACTATGTAGCAAAAAGCGCAGGGACAGAGTGTGTGATAAAAATCAGGCTGGAGGAACTGGAACATTGAGAAAAAGAAAAATGATGAATGTATGTGTATGTTTGATTGCTTTCGCAGTACTGCTCCCCCTGTCCGCATGCAGCCCCAAACAAGAGGTACAGAGGAATGACAGGGAAGAGGCAGCAGGCATCCCTGTTACATTTCTCATTAATCCGGCCACAAACTTAAGTGAGAATCAGGAGCTGGCTGAGGCATTTAACGAGGAGTATGAAGGCGAATACTATGTGGATGTGGAATGGTTGACGGAGAGCGCCAGCGGCTACAGGGAAAAGCTGAAGCAGTGGAATATTCTGGACGAGATGCCCGCCGTGATCACAGATGCGGGATTCGATTATGACTTCTATACACTTCTTACAGAAAACAAACGGCTCGTGAATCTGAGACCATATATGGATGCAATTCCCCAGTGGAAGGCCGCGGTCGAGCCGGAGATACTGGATGCATGTACTGAAGAGTCCGGGGACATATATCTGGCGCCTCTGGGGAGCGGGATTCAGTCCTATGCCGGGATCATTTACAACAAGGAGCTGTTAAGACAGGCAGGTTACGAAACATTTCCAAAGACGTGGGAGGCATTCTGGGACTGTCTCGATGCCTTGCAGGCGAAGGGCATAACGCCGCTGTCCCTCCACGGCTACGGGAGTTACTGGGTGCCGATGCTGTTTGCAACAAGTTATCTGTACGGTACGCAGGAGGGACAGGCCTTTTTAGACCAGGATTTTCCGGACAGTTACCAGACGCCTGAGATGGCAGATATGATGGAAATGCTGGACAGAATGTACGGCTATACATACGCGGATGCCGTAGAAATTGATTATGACGAGGCAGAGGTACGCTTTTGCAGCCGGGAAGCCGCAATTTTTGCAAACGGGTACTGGATGATTCAGGAGATGCCGGATAACGTGAAAGAAAACATGGGGTTTGCCCCATTCCCCGGAAATATTTTGATGAATTCGCCGCGCATGAGTGCATGGGCGCTCACTGCCGGTTACGATGCAAAAGTAACCGATGGGGCCGCAAAGCTGCTGGCATTTAGGGTGGAACTGGATGCACGGAATTCGGAGAAGCTGCAAAACAAAGAGGGGGTGAGTGCGCTGGAGTGTAGTTATATAGACGCGGTCGAAAGCGTCAGCACCGTCATGCCGAATTACCAAATGAAATGGGAACAGGAGATACAGAACGATTTCTTTACAGAAAGACTACCGGGGTATCTGGATAGGGAAACAGATACCGGGACACTTCTGAAACAAATGGATGAAAGGCTGGAACAGATACGGGCGAAAAAGTAGGAGGTTTGTTCAAATAATTGGATATCTGAAATTTGACATTCATACCGAAATGAAGTAACATATAGGCATAAATGTCAAATAGAGGTGATGTTAATGGATATTAACCCTATCATATTAGATAATCTCAAACGAAATAATAATACTATAACAACGGAACAAGTAGTCAAGTTAGGATTTACACGGGCACTACTTTCAAATTATGTGAAAAATGGTTTATTAGAGCGTGAACGACAAGGGGTTTATGTTCTTGCTGATTCCATTCACGATGATATGTATACGTTAATGCTTTGTTCGAAGAAAATAATTTTTTCCCATGATACGGCCTTATTTTTAAATGATTTGTCAGAAAGGACACCATTCACTCATTCTGTAACGATTCCGAGCAATACGAAATTATCAGGCACTTTACAAGAGGAATGTATATGTTATTATATTAAACCAGAATTACATCAACTTGGTGTTATTATGAAAAAAACAACACTGGGTAACGAAGTTCGTTGTTATAACGCAGAAAGAACTGTTTGTGATATATTGCGTTCACGAAATAGACTTGATGAAGAAACAGTTGTCAGTGCAATAAAAAATTATGCTAATTCATTAGATAAAGACCTTAATTTGTTGGCTGCATATGCTCCACAGTTTGGTGTGGATAAGATTTTAAGAAGGTATTTGGAGGTCCTATTATGAATTCAAAAGCAATGAGCTTAAAAGGGAAAATAAAAAATTATGCTAAAAGCAACAGTATAGCAGCTCAAGTTGTTTTGCAAAATTATATGTTTGAACGATTTTTGGAAAGACTATCTATATCAGAATACAGTGAAAAATTTATTGTTAAAGGTGGTATGCTAATCGCGGCTATTGTTGGGCTTGATACCAGATCTACAATGGATTTGGATACAACATTAAGAAATTTACCTTTGACAGAGGAGCAAATTACAACCGCAATCAATGCAATTTGTGGAATTGCTTTGAATGATGATGTCTCATTTGAAGTAAAATCAGTTGCACCTATTCGTAAAGATGATGTCTATGGCGTTTTCAGTGTAAGATTAGATGCGGTTTATGATACTATTATTACTCCGCTTTCAATTGATATTTCTACAGGAGATATTATTACTCCACAAGCTGTTAAATATGAGTTCAACGGAATTTTTGATGAGAATGTAAAAATTGTTTTATGGGGATATAATATTGAAACTGTAATAGCAGAAAAGGTTGAAACTATTCTAAGCCGGGGTGTATTTAGCACAAGGCCGAGAGATTTCTATGATGTGTATATCTTAGCAGCAACGCAAAAAATTGATAAAAATGTTTTTAAAAAAGCATTAAAAGCTACAGCAAAACATCGTGGATCTCTAGAAAAAATATCTGATGCAAGTGCAATTATTGAACAAATATCTACCAGTGGGGATTTGAAAAAAATGTGGAAAAAGTATCAAAATAAATTTGTTTATGCAAAAGATATTTCATATGAAAGTATTGTAAAAATACTGGTTGATATGATGAATCTTTGATAAACTGCATCATAGTGATTCAATAGAATGAACCTATCAGCAGAGTAATCTTTTTGAATTAGTTATAAACCTCAAGTGTTTAATTATTGATACTTGAGGTTTATTTATTTGTATATCCTTATTTCTTCCCGATGCTATAATTCAGAAAAAGTTAAACAAGTCCACATAGTAAAGGAGAAGGAAATGAAGAAGAAAGTTGTATCAGTTTTTTTAGCGGGTGTAATGGCGGTATCAGTACTGGCCGGATGCGGGGCAGATAAGAAGGAGGCTGCGTCTGGGTCAGGAACGTCGAAGGCGGCGGGATATGCCGAGGATGCGAAGCTGAAGATATGGGGGTCACAGGAAGACCAGGATATGCTAAAGGGGATTATCGAGGACTTCAAGGCGGACAATCCGGAAGCAGCGGGATGGACCATTGAGACAGCAGTGGTAAGTTCACCTGACGCCAAGACTGAGATTTTGAAAGATCCGTCTGTAGCCGCAGATGTGTTTGAATTCGCTTCCGACCAGATCGCGGAGCTTAAGGATGCAGGTGTTCTTTACAGAATTACAAAAAACAAAGATGAAATTATTGCGAATAACGTTGAAAACTCAATCGCGGCGGCAACCGTGGACGGGGAACTGTACGGGTATCCGAATACATCCAATTCATTTTTTATGTACTATGACAAGAGCAAGTACACAGAGGATGAGGTAAAGAGTCTGGACACGATGCTTGCAAAAGACTTAGGTTCAGGCGTGACGAACTTTTCTATGGACCTTGACAACGGATGGTATACATCTTCCTTTTTCTTCGGGGCAGGCTGCACCTTATTCGGAGAAGACGGATCTGATCCGAAGCAGTGTGACTTCAATAACGAAAAAGGTGTTCTTGTAGGGGATTACCTGCTGGACCTGTGCAATAACCCAAAGGTGAAAAATCAGGACGACGCACTTCTTCTTGCATCTTTTAAAGAAGGCAAGCTGGGGGCCAGCCTGACTGGTACATGGAACGCAGCAGCACTTCAGGAGTCTTTAGGGGACAACTTCGGAGTGGCAACTGTACCGGCAATTACTCTTGAGGACGGAACGGAAGTTTCACCGAGTACCATTGTTAACTTTAACCTGTACGGCGTAAATGCGCAGACGAAATATCCTGCCGAATCCATGCTTTTAGCAGAATATCTGTCTAATGAAAAGAGCCAGAAGGTTCGCTTCGAAGTAAGAAATTCAGCACCTACGAACCAGGCACTGGCAGCAGATACAGAACTTCTGGGCACAAGCCCTGCTGTAGAAGTACTCTCCAAACAGATCGAGACATCCACAGTACAGCCGTCCATCGCACAGATCGCCAATTTCTGGAGTCCGATGGAAGCCTTTGGACAGGACTGCATAGCTAAGTCTGTTACGAAAGATAATATGCAGAAAACAATGGACACGATGGTTCAGGGAATCCTCTCAAAGCTCGGTGAAGAATAGAGAAAGGGACCTGTTTTGAAGGTAAGGAGAAGAGCTTTATGAGTAAAAATAGATCAAAAAAAGCTGCACAAAAGCCAAGGGAATACCTTCTGAAAAGAGTCATCCGTGAGGGTGATGTGTGGGCGAAGGCATCCATGCTGGTTATGGGAATCGCCAATATACGCAGGAAGCAGATTGTAAAAGGTCTGCTCTTCCTGCTGGCAGAGGCAGCATTTATTTTTTATATGGCAGTGAGCGGTATCAGGGCTTTAGGCAATATGATTACACTCGGAACACAGACACAGGGCTGGGTATTCGATGAAACGCTGGGAATTGATGTTCTGACAGAAGGAGATAACTCCATGCTTCTTTTATTATATGGAGTTGTATGTCTCTTCCTGATTGTATTCTTTGTTTTAACATGGAGGGCAAACCTGAAATCGGCCCTGGAGGTACAGGCACTGGAGAAGGCCGGGAAGAAAGTTCCGGGACTGATTGATGACGTGAAGGTATATCTGGATGCGAAGTTCCACCGTACTATTCTGACATTTCCTATGATCGGAGTGCTCGCATTCACGGTACTCCCGCTAGTATACATGATTCTGGTTGCGTTTACCAACTATGATAATGCACACCAGCCGCCGGGAAATCTTTTCACATGGATCGGTTTGGATAACTTTGTTACGATCTTAGGCTCGGGCAGTACGATATCCAAGACCTTCTGGCCGATCCTTGGCTGGACAATTACATGGGCCGTTTTTGCGACGGTGCTGAACTACATAGGGGGAATCCTGCTTGCCCTGCTGATCAACCGTAAAGGAGTGAAATTCAAGGGCCTCTGGAGGACGATTTTTGTCATGTCAATTGCGATTCCGTCTTTCGTTTCGCTTCTGATAATGAAGACGATGCTTCAGCCGGAAGGTGCTGTGAATGTCCTTTTGAAGAGCTGGGGAGTCATTCAGGACAGCATTCCATTTCTGACGAATGCAACTCTGGCAAAAGTGACGATCATCGTTGTTAATCTTTGGATTGGAATTCCGTACACCATGCTGATTACTTCCGGTATTCTGATGAATATTCCGGCTGACCTGTATGAGGCGGCTCGTGTGGATGGGGCGAATGCAAGGGTTATGTTCAGAAAGATCACAATGCCATATGTCCTGTTTGTTACGACACCATACCTGATCACACAGTTTATCGGAAATATTAATAACTTTAATGTAATTTACCTTCTGTCGAAGGGCGGACCGTCTACCCTGGATTACTATCAGGCGGGAAAGACAGACCTGCTTGTCACATGGCTTTACAAGCTGACAGTAACAAGCAAGGACTACAGCTATGCATCGGCAATCGGTATTCTTGTATTTGTCATTTCCGCAGTATTTTCTCTGATTACATACAGAAGAACGTCTGCATATAACAATGAGGAGGCATTCCAGTAATGAAAAAAACAAAATCTATGTCAAAAAATAAAAAAATCAGGAACATTGCCTCTTATATTACATTAACCATATTGTCCGTCATCTGGATGATTCCCGTTTTCTGGGTAGTCATGACATCTTTTAGGGAAGAAAGCGGTTCCTATACATCTTATTTCTTTCCGAAGGGGCTTACGATTGCAAATTACGTCAATCTGCTTACTGATAACTCCCAGTTTCACTTTGTGAAATGGTTTGGAAATACGCTGTTTGTTGCAGTTTTCAGCTGTCTGATTTCCACGTTTTTTGTATTGTCCGTCTCTTATGCCACGTCGAGGATGCGGTTTAAAATGAGAAAGCCTATGATGAATGTGGCACTGATACTGGGGATGTTTCCAAGCTTCATGTCCATGATAGCAGTCTACTATATCTTAAAGGGGCTGGGAATTACACAGTCACTTGTGGCGCTGATTATGGTATACTCAGGAGGGGCGGGGCTGTCGTTCTTTATTGCGAAAGGATTCTTCGACACGCTGCCGAAATCACTGGATGAAGCTGCCTATCTGGATGGGGCGACGAAGTTTCAGATTTTCAGGAAAATCACACTGCCCATGTCCAAACCGATCGTTGTCTATACGGTACTGACCTCGTTCATGGCACCCTGGATGGACTTCATTTTCTCCAGTGTAATCATGGGAGACAATTATAACAACTATACGGTTGCCCTGGGACTGTTTAAGATGCTGGAGAGAGAATTTATTAACGATTACTATACACAATTCGCCGCGGGCTGCGTACTGGTATCCATACCGATTGCGGCACTGTTCATCAGTATGCAGAAGTATTACGTGGAAGGCGTATCCGGCGGGGCAGTCAAAGGCTAGGTAAAAAACATGAAGAAGACAGTAAAACAGTGGAAAGAATATTACTCCAGTCCGGAATTCAGCCAAAACTTTGTTTATGACGGAAAGGACCTCGGGGCGGTATGCACGGCTAAAGGAACGGCCTTCAGGCTGTGGAGCCCGTCTGCTGATCAGATTGCAGTCAATCTGTATCAGGCGGGTACTGAAGTGCCCGCATACGCGGTCCATCCGATGAAACGGTTAGAAAAGGGCGTATGGGAGTATCGGACAGAAGAAAACCTGCATGGAACCTATTATGATTTTACCCTGCTTCTGGATCGTGAGATTGTTGTTTCCGCGGACCCCTATGCAAGGGCCTGCGGTGTGAACGGCAGACGGAGCATGGCGGTGGATTTAAGGAGGACCGACCCCGCAGGATGGGAACAGGATCAGGCGCCTTCGTATGGGCAGGAACGCATCATCTATGAACTGCATGTGAAGGAATTTTCATGGGACAGGGCAGGCGGATTCCCGGAAGAGTGCAGGGGAAAGTATGGTGCATTTTTGCATATTGACACGACCTTGAACGGGGATGGGAAACATCCTACAGGAATCTCTTATCTGAAGGAATTAGGCGTGACCCACATCCAGCTTATGCCGGTCTACGATTACGGGTCTGTGGATGAGGCGAAAAGGGATGACCAGTTCAACTGGGGATATGACCCGCTTAACTATAACGTGCCGGAGGGGTCTTACTCTTCTGACCCGGACCACGGGGAGGTCAGAATCCGGGAACTGAAGGAACTGATTCAATCGTTCCACAGGGAAGGTTTCCGTGTGATCATGGATGTGGTTTACAATCACACCTATTCTATGGATTCCTGGTTCCAGAGGACGGCTCCCTGGTACTTTTACCGGGCGGATAAAAATGGAAAGCCCTCCAATGGTTCCGCGTGCGGCAATGATGTGGCAAGTGAGCGTGACATGTGCAGCAAATATATACTGGAATCCGTATTATACTGGGCAGAGGAGTATCATATGGACGGATTCCGCTTCGACCTGATGGGTCTTCTGGACGTGGAACTGATGAACCGCATACGCGCCGAACTGGATGTACGCTACGGGGCGGGCGAAAAGATGGTATTCGGGGAACCCTGGGCGGCGGAGAAGACAGCGATGGAAGACGGTGCATGTCAGGCTCTGAAAAAGAATATTCGTAAGCTGGATGTAAATATCGGTATGTTTTCGGATGATATCAGAGATGCCGTGAAAGGCTCCGTGTTCGAACTGGACGAACCCGGGTTTGTAAATGGCGGGAAAGGCTTTGAGGAGGATATATTAAGCAGTGTGCGTGCATGGTGCCATAAAAGGAAACCGGGAATCAAGGCGCCCTCACAGGTCATCACGTATGTATCCTCCCATGATAACCAGACGTTGTGGGATAAGCTGGCCGAGACCATTACCGATGAAAATATGTTAAGGAAGGCATACCGGCTGGCGGCTGGAATATACATGACCTGTCAGGGAAATCTATTCTTTCTTTCCGGGGAAGAATTCGGGAGGACGAAGAACGGCATTGCAGACAGCTACAATTCCCCCATCAGTGTGAACCGGCTGGACTGGAAAAAAGCATGGGAGGAGCGGGAGCTTGTTACATACTATCAGGGGCTGATTGCACTGCGCAAACAGCTTCCGGGCTTATGTGACAAATCAGAAACTGCATGGAAAAGAGTAAGAAAAGAGTGGAAAAAAGAAGGAATCGTGGGTTTTGAACTGGATAACTCGTCAGAATATGCAGATTCTGTGTGGAAAACTCTTCAAATCATATACAATGCCGGTCAAAACGAGGAAGAAATCCGGCTTTCCGGAGGAAACTGGGAGATATTAGCAGATTCCCGGGACAGTTTCCTGTGGAAAACACCGGTTACTGTGACCGGTTCCGTTATGGCGGCGCCGGTCGGAATACTGATCTTAGGACTCAGGGAAAAATGATGAATCAGCCCAATTCTTTAGAAAGTGATACGAATAGAGTATGAAATGGATTTATGGAAAACATGATTGGAACACCCCCCGGCGCGGGGAAGAAAACTGCTGGCTGATGACAAACGGGCTTGGTGGTTTTTCTTCTATGACAATGACAGGAGCGGTAACCCGCAATGACCACGCCCTTTTGATGGCATGTGTTAAGGCCCCGAACCACCGCGTGAATCTGGTGCACCGCATCCGGGAGCAGGTGGAGTTCAAAGACAAACAGAGCGTTACGATATCCAGTCAGGAATTTGCAGATGGCCGGAGGGAAGAAGGATGTCAGTATTTGTCCGCATTCAGTTATGAGGATACGCCGGTCTGGAGATTTCAAATCGGGGGTGTGGAGATTAAAAAGGAGGCGGCAATGGGGCAGGGCACCAATACGGCGGTCCTGCGCTATGAAATAGAAAACCGGGGC
Source organism: Clostridium sp. AF19-22AC (assembly GCF_003479085.1). NCBI lineage: Bacteria > Bacillati > Bacillota > Clostridia > Eubacteriales > Clostridiaceae > Clostridium > Clostridium sp. AF19-22AC. The sequence goes on from NZ_QUGN01000016.1 coordinate 57,650, forward strand.
AGAGAGACCTGTACATTGTGTGTTACGCCGTTTTACCAGTTTGTACCAAAGGGCAGTGACATGAAAGAAGGCCAGAGCATTGAAATGACCGGGCATAAAATATCTTCCGGCGGGACTGTACTATATCTCAGGACGAATGGAACTGTGGAAGAGATTCCAGAAACTTCAGAAACCTATTTTTACCGCTATGATGCATGTGACGGCAGGCGGAAAAACGGAACGGCAGCGGCAAACCACCAGATTTCGGTGTCAGCAGAGCCGGGTGGAAAAAGGGTGCTGGAAATCATATTTGAAATGCAGGAATCAAATGAAAGCGCTCTGGAAATCATAGACAGTGTGAAAATGTTCCGCCGGGAGTGGGAAGAACGTGCCGGTTTCACCTCCAGGGCCGGAAAAATGCTGTCAAAGAGCGCGTCACAGTTTATTTCCGAGAGGGAATCCACAGGCGGTCTGACAGTGCTGGCCGGTTTTCCGTTTTTTGAAGACTGGGGCCGTGATACCATGATTGCACTGCCGGGCCTGTGTATCACAACCGGGCAATATGGGACAGCAAGACAAATCCTCCGTACATTTGCTCTCAATGAGAGAGACGGCCTGATGCCGAACCTGTTTCCGGAGGGCGGCAGTGAGCCGCTGTACAATACGGCGGACGCGGCACTGCTTTTTATCAATTGTATGTATCTGTATTATGAAGCAGCAGGGGATGCGGCGTTTTTAAGAGAAGTATATCCGGTTATGGAAAGAATCATGCAGGGATATCGGAGGGGGACCGGGTTTGGAATCCGCATGGATGAAGACGGACTCATACAGGCCGGGGAAGGGCTTTCCCAGGTTACATGGATGGATGTCCGTATCAACGATATTTTACCCACGCCGCGCCACGGGAAACCAGTGGAAATCAACGCATACTGGTATAATGCGTTATGTATTATGAGCAGGTTCGCCGAGATTTTTTCACAGGAGACACGGGTTCAGGCAGGGGAATATGCTGCGCTTGCTAAGCAGGTTAAGGCCTCCTTTACGGAGCAGTTCTGGATGGAGGAAAAACATTGTCTCAAGGATGTGGTATCAGGCACTGCGGCAGACAGGCAGATCAGATGTAATCAGATCTGGGCGGTTTCCATGCCGTTTACCATGCTGGACAGAAAAAAAGAGGAACAAATAGTAGAAACTGTCTTTGAAAAGTTGTATACTCCATATGGGCTCAGAACTCTGGAAGAGGGGGATGAGCAGTTCCATCCGTGCTATGCGGGGACAATGGAACAAAGGGATATGGCATACCATCAGGGAACTGTATGGGCATTTCCACTGGGCGGATATTACCTGTCGTATCTGAAAGTACATGATCACAGTGAAGCGGCAAAACAGACAGTCAGAGAACAACTGGAGGTTATGGAAAGTGCAATGCGGGAAGGTTGCATCGGCCAGCTTCCTGAAATCTATGACGGAAAGATACCGTCTGCATCAAAGGGCTGTTTTGCACAGGCCTGGAGCGTAGGAGAGCTGCTGCGCGTATATGAAATGATAGAAAAACAGGAAAGAGTTTCCGGTGTGTGAATGGAATGGCCAGATACACCCGGCAATTGTGAAAGGAGATTTTAATGGAACAGGCATTGGAAATGATGTTGAAGGAAAGATTCAACAAGAGTATTGCAGAAGCATCAAAGGAAGAGATTTATGCGGCCCTTTTGTATGTGACGAAAGAAAAAATGCAGGGGATGAAGAGGAATGAGGGGAAGAAAAAGCTGTATTATATATCGGCTGAATTCCTGATCGGCAAGCTGTTATCCAACAACCTGATTAATCTCGGTCTGTTTGAGGAGACGAGGGAGGTACTGAAAAAGCATGGTCACGACCTGACAGAAATAGAAGAAATTGAGCAGGAACCGTCTCTTGGAAACGGTGGCCTGGGACGTCTGGCGGCATGTTTTTTAGACTCCATTGCCACACTCGGGCTTGAAGGCGATGGCGTGGGATTAAATTACCACGATGGATTGTTTTTACAGAAGTTTCATGATAACAAGCAGCAGGAAGAGAAAAATCCGTGGATTACCAGTGACTGCTGGCTGAATAAGACGGATGTCAGCTTTGAAGTGCCGTTTAAGGATTTTACCCTGACTTCAACGATGTATGACATTGATGTACCCGGCTGTCACAGTGGATGTAACAGACTGCACCTGTTCGATCTGGATACGGTAGATGAGTCAATCATCCACGACGGAATCCAGTTTGACAAGGACGATATCAGAAGGAACCTGACGCTGTTCCTCTATCCGGATGACAGTGACGAGAAAGGACAGCTTCTGCGTATCTACCAGCAGTATTTTATGGTAAGCAATGCGGCACAGCTGATACTGAAAGAGGCAGAGGAGAAAGGGATCAACCTGTATCACCTGCATGAACATGTCTGCATCCAGATCAACGATACACATCCGACAATGGTCATACCGGAGCTGATCCGCCTGCTGACACAGAGAGGGTTCAATATAGATACTGCCGTAGACGTAGTGAGAAAGACCTGTGCATACACGAACCATACCATCCTCGCAGAGGCACTGGAGAAGTGGCCGGTTTCTTATCTGGAGAAGGTCGTACCGCACCTGCTCCCGATCATCCGTGAACTGGATGCAAGGGTCAGAAGGGACTACCACGATGAGAGAGTCTACATCATTGACAAACAGGACCGCGTGCACATGGCCCACATTGATATCCACTACGGATATGCGGTAAACGGCGTTGCAGCGCTTCACACAGAGATTCTTAAAGAGTCTGAGCTGAAACCGTTTTATGACATCTATCCGGCGAAGTTCAACAATAAGACGAATGGGATCACTTTCCGCAGATGGCTCGTGCACTGCAATCATGAGTTAGCAGAATATCTGGAAGAACTAATCGGGCCTGCTTATATGGAAAACGCAGACGAACTAGAGAAGCTTCTTTCATACAAGGATGACGAAAAGGTTCTGGACCAGCTAATTGCAATCAAGAAGAATGCAAAGCGGAAACTGAAGGATTACCTGAAAATGTCACAGGATGTTGATATCGATGAAAACGGAATCTTTGACATACAGATCAAACGCCTCCACGAATACAAGAGACAGCAGATGAATGCATTGTATGCTATATATAAATACAAGGAAATTAAAAAAGGAAACCTGCCGAAACGTCCGGTCACAATGATTTTCGGTGCAAAGGCGGCACCCGCCTATACGATTGCAAAAGATATTATCCACCTTCTGCTCTGCCTGCAGCAGCTCATCGACAATGACCCTGCTGTCAGCCCGTACCTGAAGCTTGTCATGGTCGAAAACTATAACGTGACAAAGGCAGAAAAACTCATCCCTGCCTGCGACATCTCCGAGCAGATTTCCCTTGCATCCAAGGAAGCAAGCGGAACAGGCAATATGAAATTCATGTTAAACGGTGCAGTAACACTTGGAACAGAGGACGGGGCAAACGTAGAAATCCACCAACTCGTAGGAGACGAGAATATTTACGTTTTCGGCGAAAAATCAGAAAATGTCATCAAACTCTACGAGACACAAGGCTACTGTTCAGCAGATATCTACGACAACGACCCAATGGTGGAAGAACTGGTAGACTTCATCATCAGCAAAGACCTGATCCGCATCGGCGACCCGGTAAATCTGGGAAGACTATACAAAGAGATCGTAAGCAAAGACTGGTTCATGACACTGCTCGATGTGAAGGACTACATCAAGACAAAAGAACAGATGCTTGAAGATTACGAAGATGAAAAAGCATGGGCGAAAAAAATGCTCGTAAACATCGCAAAAGCCGGCTTCTTCTCATCCGACAGGACCATCGCGGAATACAACAGGGACATCTGGCATTTGTAGGGGTCAGACCCTTTTGCGCTCCATTTTCAGAATATTCTTAAAATATGAGGTAGGATAAAGGAGATAATCATGAGGAAAACAGGGATTTTGATGGCAGTTTCTTCTCTTCCGTCGAGGACTGGCGTGGGGGAACTGGGGAAGGAAGCGTATCGTTTTATTGAGCTTCTGAAGGAAAATAGTGTGAAAATTTGGCAGATTCTTCCGCTGAATCCGGTGGGATATGGAAATTCTCCGTACCAGCCGTATTCCTCCTGTGCGGGAGATGAACTTTATATTAGTCTGGATATGCTGTATGAGGATGGGCTGCTGAGTGAGCTGCCCCCCTCATTCAATGAACATGCAAAAAGTGTGGATTATGATGCGGTACGTGTGTTTAAGGAAACATACTTAAGAGAGGCGTTTCGTAATTTCTGTGAGAAGGAATGGCTTCAGGAAGAGGATTATCAGGAATTTGCGTCTCAGGACTGGGTTTATGAGTATGGTGTGTTCCGTGCTTTGAAAGTGGCAAACGGTGGGATATGCTGGAATGAGTGGAGGCAGGAAGATAAGGACTGGCCGGCGAAGAGGACGGAACTGGCGGAGGAGATCGAACTGGAGGCACAGTACCATATGTTCCTGCAGTATTTGTTCTACACCCAGTGGATGCAGGTAAAAGACGCCGCAAATGAAAGCGGCATCGAGATCATGGGAGATGTACCGTTTTATGTAGGCGTGGATTCTGTGGACGTCTGGGCAGGAAAAGACAACTTCCTTCTGGATACAGACGGCAGGCCGGTTTTCATTGCAGGAGTACCGCCGGATTATTTCAGCGCTACCGGCCAGAGATGGGGCAATCCGATCTATGACTGGGAATATATGAAGGAACAGAACTATCAGTTCTGGGTGGACCGGATTGGTTACAGCAGCAGGCTGTTTGATATTATCCGCATCGACCATTTCCGTGCGTTTGACACGTTCTGGAAGATTCCTGCCACATGTCCGACAGCGGTCGAGGGTGAGTGGATCGAGGCGCCGGGCTATGAGGTGATCGATACTTTAATCGAAAAAATCCCCGGGCTGAATCTGGTGGCGGAGGATTTGGGAGATCTCCGTCCGGAGGTACTGGAACTCAAAGACCACTACCACTTAAAAGGAATGAAGGTTCAGGTATTTTCGATCGAAACAAAAGGAAAATTCGCATATGACAGTTTCCATGATGTAGAAAATATGATCATTTATACAGGCACCCACGACAACGATACACTGATGGAGTGGTATCAGGGACTGACAACTGCTGCAAAGAGGAAGGTGCGCCGGTTCCTGAAACGCGAAGGATTTAAGCAGGGTTCCGTGAAAGATCGTCTGCTTGCATACACACTGGCATGTAAGGCCGAATATGCGGTCATCCCTATGGTGGATATTATTGGGCAGGGAAAAGAAGGCCACATGAATACTCCGGGGACGGTCGGATCACCGAACTGGGAGTGGCGTATGCCTGACTTCGCAGAAGCGGAAAAGGAACTTAAGGTTTACAGAAAACTGATCATAAACAGATAAGGGGCTGCTATGGATTTTACAGGAGTTTATCACAGAACATCAGAGCAGATGAGCTACGCACAAAATGAAAATGAACTGGTCATAAACCTGAAGACAGGATACGATGTAAAACAGGTTTTCATTCACCACGGCGACCCTTATGATGCAGGAATATTAGGCGGAAATGAGGTATGGCACGGGAAGAGGGAAGAGATCTGTTTTAAAAAACGGCTCCGGCACCAGCTCTGGTGGACGACAACACTAACGCCGGAATATAAACGGTGTAAATATTATTTTGAGCTGCATACAGATGGTGAAGTCTGGTACTATCTTGAGGATGGATTTCTGACGAAAGAGCAGCTGAACATGAAAGGGAGGATACTGCAGTACTTTATCGTACCGTGGATGAATCCGGCAGATGTTTGCAGGACACCGGCATGGGTCAATGACACCATATGGTATCAGATCTTCCCGGACCGGTTCTGCAACGGGACAACGGAACTAAATACGGGGGATATCAGAACGTGGCAGTCGGGCCCGGCCAAGAATGAAGAGCGCTATGGCGGGAATTTGGAAGGAATCCGAAAGAAGCTCCCTTATCTGAAGGAGCTTGGAATTACCGGAATCTATCTGAATCCTATCATGGAAGCTGAATCCAATCATAAATATGATACAAAAGATTACACAAAGATAGATCCGGATTTTGGCAGTAATGCTGACTTTGGCAGGTTAGTGCAGGAGGCCCATGAGCAGGGGATCAAAGTGATGGCTGATGCCGTATTCAACCACTGCGGACGTAGATTTGCCCCTTGGGTGGATGTGCTTGAAAAGGGAGAAGCATCCCCATACGCGGACTGGTTCATGGTGCAGATATGGCCCATCCCGGATAAACAGGCTGATACAAGGGACGGCAGGTTTTATTCATTTGCATTTGCAGACTGGATGCCGAAGCTGAATACGAACAATGAAGAGGTGATTACATATTTCTGTAAAATATGTGAAGACTGGATCCGTGACTATGATATTGACGGGATCCGTTTTGACGTGGGAAATGAAGTATCCCACAGATTCTTAAAACGGATCAGAGAGCATTTGCACCGCATAAAACCGGACATCTACCTTCTGGGGGAAATCTGGCACGATGCCGGTCCGTGGCTTCAGGGGGACGAGTATGATTCTGTCATGAATTACCCGCTGATGAGCGGCATCCATGAATATTTTCTGGATAAAAGTCTGGATAAATCAGAGTTTGAATATATGATAAACCGCTGTTATACGATGTACATGCAGCAGAACAATAATGTCATGTTTAACCTGCTGGATTCGCATGATACGGAACGGCTGATGAACCGCTTTCACGATCTGGATATCTTTTACCAGCAGCTTGCTGTCCTGTTTACCATGCCGGGAAGCCCGTGCATTTACTATGGGACAGAGATTGCAATGGAGGGAGGTTTCGACCCGGACTGCCGCAGATGTATGCCCTGGGAAGAACTTGGGACAGAGGAAAACCAGAACCGCATCGAAGCAGTGCGTACCCTGATCCGGCTGAGGAAGCAGGAAAAAGCACTGAGAAGCCTGTATTTCCATTTCCCGGAAGAGTATCCACAGCGCAGATGTGTAGAATATATTAAAATAGATTCACAGGGCAGAGAGATAGAAGTACTTTTGAATTGTTCTGAAGAAAAGATAAAAGTAAAAGAGGGAGGAGAAATCCTGTTTGCCAGAAACTTTTCTGAAGGCGTTCTGGAGAGAAACGGAACGCTGGTCCGCAGAAAGAAATCAAACACATGGAATACGGAGGAAATGGAAAATGGAGCATAAAAGGATAGATAACATTAACCGCAGAGACTCAGGAATGGCCTACATTTCAGATGATGCAGTCATGGAAGAACAAAAGGTATGCAGGAAGATTTTGCAGGAACTAAATTTTGCAGACCGCTCTGATTTTGACAAACTTAGCGCAATCGTAAAGGAACTGCTCGGCGAGTCCGAGGATGCGTTCATCAACCCGCCGTTTTACTGTGATTACGGTTCCCACATCAAAGTCGGGAAGAACTTCTTTGCAAACTACAATTGCTCTATTATAGATGTAGCCCCGGTGACAATCGGTGACAACTGCCAGCTGGCTCCAAACGTTGCGATCTATACCGCAGGGCACCCGTTACATCCCGTTTCCAGAAATTCCATGTATGAGTACGGGATTGAGGTTACAATCGGCGACAATGTGTGGATCGGCGGTAATACAGTAATCCTTCCCGGCATACACATAGGGAGCAACACTGTCATCGGTGCGGGCAGCGTCGTGACAAAAGATATTCCGGACTGGTCACTTGCGGCGGGAAATCCATGCAGGGTTATAAGAAAGATCACAGAGGAAGATAAGAAATATTATTATAAAGACAGAGAATTTGATGAAGATGCGTGGGAAGAGATCCAGAAACAGTAAGGCCTGCCAACATGATATTATTTCTGTTATTTATATGATGCATAAAAAGATAAGCCGTCAGATATTTTAATATCCGTCGGCTTATTTGAAACAAACAGGGATTGTTTCTATCTTAGACTATAATTTTGAGATAATTTCAACTCTAAAAATTCTGGAGAGATATATTCTTTATGTTTCCATTCTTTTTCTTGTAAATAATCTTCATCTCTGGTACTGATATATGTATCTGTCAACTCTGTGTAAGGGGCTATCTTTTTTACTACTCTGACTAATTTATTATATACTTTTGTGACAGATTCTGGTCTTGAAATATATGCGCCATCATTATAATATCCAGAGATCACATATAACCGGCTTCTTGAAAGCCATTTTTTGTCATCATTCCTATAAGAAAAATTTGCTTCAATTACGACATTTCCAGAGGAATCATATCCTCCGATACATTCGTCCCCAGATGGTAACTGTCTGGAGTTAAGTTCACCCGCTTCTGGTACATAGAAATAGTAATATTGCTCGTCTTTGGTGACAATATCTAAGGTGTTTCCATATACCAGTTTCCCGCCAACGGATTTTATAATAATGCATCCGGAATCTAATGCCGCTTGTGCAATTGGTAAAAAATCTTCATATCCCAGCCAATAATTAATTTGCTTCCCCATAAGTTATTCCCTTTCCTTCAAACAGGCTTATAATAATGCTACCGGATATGCTTTTTAATCGCATCGAAGCTTTCTTTACTGATTACATGCTCAATCCTGCAGGCATCTTCCGCCGCAGTCCTTTCATCAACACCCAGCCGTACCAGCCAGTCTGTCAGCAGCTCGTGCCGCTCATAGATCATCTCGGCAATCTCGCGCCCTGCATCTGTAAGGGTAATATACCCTTCTTTAGACACAACGATCTGTTCCTTTTCACGCAGATTCTTCATAGCAACACTGACACTGGATTTCTTAAAATTCAGTTCCTCCGCAATATCCACAGAACGTACGACAGGATGCGATTTGCTCAAAATCAGGATCGTTTCCAGATAGTTTTCAGCTGATTCATTCGTTTTCATAGGATGTCACCCCTTCTTTATATGTAGTAAATTAATGTATCTGCTTTAAAAAATATATCAATAACCGTATGGTAACATATTTTAACAAACAGGGCAAATACATAAAATTTTATGGATAAATTCAATATGTAAAGGGCTTACTGATCGAATTATCCTTTCCCGCTATCTCTTCCTTCTTAAAATTGAGAAATATTTTCAACAAAGTACTTGACAATTAATGGAAGTTAGAATATACTAACCTTGTAATTGAAAACAATTATCATTAAAATGGAAAGAAGATGAAGATGATGCCATTAACAATGGTAAAAGAGGGCAAACCCAATATCATCCGCAAAGTCGGAGGAAAAGAAGAGACGAGAAGGTTTCTTGAGAATCTTGGTTTTGTAGTTGGAGGTACAGTCACAGTAGTTTCTTTAATTGGAGGCAATATGATTGTGAATGTCAAGGATTCCAGAGTTGCCATTGGGAAAGATATGGCAAATAAAATCATGGTTGGCTAAGGAGAGGGCAAGAAGATGAAGACATTGAAAGAAGTCCCGTGCGGCGAGACTGCTAAGGTAACAAAACTAACCGGTGAGGGTCCGGTTAAGAGAAGGATTATGGATATGGGAATTACAAAAGGTGTAGACGTATTTGTAAGAAAAGTAGCGCCCTTCGGAGATCCTGTTGAAATCACGGTCAGAGGATATGAATTGTCGGTAAGAAAAGCGGATGCGGAAATGATTCTTGTAGAATAAGGATATTTATTTCTGCATCAAATTTTTGATTAATGGTTAGCGAAAACTAACATAAGACAGGGGTAACGAATTACAAGAGTGTACAAAGCTGAATGTCATTTGTTCTGCGTACGATTGTTGTCAGGAGGAAAGGGTAAAAATGGCTATAAAAATTGCATTGGCAGGAAATCCAAACTGCGGTAAAACAACATTATTCAATGCTCTGACCGGTTCCAACCAGTTTGTTGGCAACTGGCCGGGAGTTACAGTAGAAAAGAAAGAAGGAAAACTGAAAGGACATAAAGACGTCATCATCATGGACCTTCCGGGAATCTATTCGCTTTCTCCATATACACTGGAAGAAGTAGTTGCAAGAAACTATCTGATCAATGACAAACCGGATGCGATACTGAATATTGTAGACGGCACGAACATTGAGAGAAACCTGTATCTTTCCACACAGCTGATGGAGCTGGGAATTCCGGTTATCATGGCTGTTAACATGATGGATGTTGTGGAAAAGAGCGGTGATAAGATACATATTGATAAATTGAGTAAAAAGCTCGGCTGCGAGGTTGTTGAAATATCTGCCCTAAAAGGAAACGGAGTTGCAAAAGCGGCAGAGAAGGCTGTAAAGATTGCCAACAGGAAGGATGCGGCAGTACCGGTACATAAATTTGCACCGGAAGTAGAAAGTGTGCTGGATTCCATTGAAAATAAATTAGGCAGTGATATTCCGGAAGAACAGAAGAGATTCTTTGCCATCAAACTTCTGGAAAAGGATGATAAGATATCCGCCCAGATGAAACGAGTGCCTGATGTGGCCGAAGAAATCGACGCGATTGAAAAAGAGCTGGATGATGATACCGAAAGTATTATTACAAATGAGCGGTATGTTTATATTTCTTCTATCATAAATGAGTGTTATACTAAGATAAGTAAGGGAAAACTATCCACGTCAGATAAGATTGACAGGATTGTTACAAACAGATTCCTCGCCCTGCCGATCTTTGCATTGGTTATGTTTATCGTTTACTATGTATCCGTCACAACGGTTGGAACATGGGCGACTGACTGGGCAAATGACGGTGTATTTGGAGAGGGATGGAGCCTGTTCGGACTTCAGATCCCCGGTATCCCGGTTCTGCTTGAATCCGCACTGAATGCCATAGGCTGTGCAGGATGGCTGCAGGGACTGATTCTGGACGGTATCGTTGCCGGGGTTGGAGCGGTTCTTGGATTTGTACCGCAGATGCTTGTACTGTTTATTTTCCTCGCTTTTCTGGAAGCATGTGGTTACATGGCCAGAATCGCGTTTATCATGGATAGAATCTTCCGCAAATTCGGACTCTCGGGTAAATCCTTCATTCCGATGCTGATCGGAAGTGGATGCGGTGTTCCCGGAATCATGGCTTCACGTACGATCGAGAATGACCGTGACCGCAAGATGACCATTATGACGACGACATTCGTGCCATGCGGGGCAAAACTGCCGATTATCGGCTTGATTGCAGGAGCCTTATTCGGCGGGGCATGGTGGGTTGCACCGAGTGCTTACTTCGTTGGAATCGCAGCAATCATCTGCTCTGGAATTATCTTAAAGAAAACAAAAATGTTTGCAGGCGATCCTGCCCCGTTCGTTATGGAGCTTCCGGCATATCACCTTCCTACTGTTGGGAATGTACTGCGAAGCATGTGGGAACGTGGCTGGTCCTTCATTAAAAAGGCAGGTACGATCATCCTTCTTTCTACAATCCTCGTATGGTTTACTTCATACTTCGGATGGGTTGACGGTAAGTTCAGAATGCTGGAGGATATGGAACTGAATCATAGTATTCTGGCGGCAGTTGGAAATGGGATCGCATGGATATTCACTCCGCTCGGATGGGGAGACTGGCGGTCAGCTGTTGCAGCCATTACAGGCCTTGTAGCGAAAGAGAATGTAGTCGGTACGTTTGGCATCCTTTATGGATTTGCAGAAGTTGCAGAAGAAGGAAACGAAATCTGGGGAACACTTGCAGGAAGTATGACGGCTGTTGCAGCTTATTCCTTCCTCGTGTTTAATCTCCTGTGCGCGCCCTGCTTCGCGGCAATGGGAGCAATCAAGAGAGAGATGAACAATGTAAAATGGTTCTGGTTTGCAATTGGTTATCAGACACTGCTTGCATATGTGGTTTCACTTTGTGTATATCAGATCGGGACCTTCATCACAACAGGCGTATTCGGCGCTGGTGTGGTTGTTGCAATCCTTCTGATTATTGGATTCATCTATTTATTAGTAAGACCATATAAAGAAAGCAGGACTTTGAAAGTAGATTTAAGAAGTGCTGCATCAGCAAAATAGGCATCAGCCGGAAAGGAGGCAGCATTTATGGGCACATTGATTGTAGGAGCTATCGTAGTGGGAGCAGTCGCACTTGTTATCAGGGGAATGATACGTGATAAAAAGAATGGAAAGTCTATTCAGTGTGGCGGTGACTGCAAACATTGCGGAGGACATTGTGGACACTAAAGAAATGATCGTAGAGAGACTGAAAGAGAACGGATGCAGGATTACAAAGCAGCGTCTCATGTTGATCGATATCATTCTGGAAAATGAGTGCCAAAGCTGTAAAGAGATTTACTATCAGGCCGCGCAGGCAGATAAAAGAATTGGCGTTGCTACAGTATACAGGATAGTGAATGCCTTAGAAGAGATCGGGGCAATCAGCAGGAAGAACATGTATAAAGTAGAGTGTGCGAAAGACTCATACGAAGAATGTGCAGAGGAAGGAACCTGCATTGTTGTTCTGGATGATGAAACGACGTACCATCTGACACCCGGCATCTGGAATAAGGTTGTGTCAGAAGGGCTGAAAAGATGCGGTTACCTTAAGAACCAAAGGGTCGCATCCATAAAAATAGAAAAGTAATGCGAAGCGCTTAATGAGAGCCTCTCCCAGTAAGCGCTTTTACTTTGAAAAAAATAAAATGAGAATGATTATCAAAGGAGAAAGCTTAAGATGAAAAAGTATGGCGAGGTTTTGTTTTATATAATAACAGCAATCATGATTCTTTCCGGGTTCTGCATACACCCGCTGGGAGGGGGTCTGGCGGTGAAGATGATACATAAGGTGTCAGGGCTTTTGTTCTGCATTTTCCTGATTACTCATGTGACACGTTACGGGAAAAAGTTAAGGAGGAAGAAAACTCATGTTTCATAAACGTTTGTTGAAAGAATTCAATGATAACCGGAAATACATAGCAGGCATGGTGCTCACGCAATGGGTCACTTTACTTGCAAATGTTGTTCTGATGCTCTTCGCAGCCTCTTTTATTGGACATATGAGTGATGGGAGCCTTACGGCCTCTGATTTTCAAATTATCCTTCTGGCACTGGCGGGGGCTTTGCTTATCCGTGGGATTATGAATACTTGGAACAGCAGGCTTTCCTTTCAGGCTTCGACGGAGGTCAAGAGCAGGCTGCGTGAAAAGATTTACCGGAAACTGATGGAACTGGGAAGCCTCTACCGGGATACCATCGCAACATCCGAGGCCGTCCAGATCAGCACGGAAGGCGTAGACCAGCTGGAAATCTATTTTGGCAAATATATCCCCCAGTTTTTCTACAGCCTTCTGGCTCCGGTTACACTCTTTATCATTGTCGGCAGCATGGACATGAAGGTGGCGGCAGTGCTTCTTTTATGTGTTCCGCTGATACCGCTGTCGATTGTTGCGGTACAGAAGTTCGCAAAGAAAATGCTGAGCCGTTACTGGGGAACTTACACAGAGCTTGGAGATTCTTTTCTGGAGAACCTTCAGGGGCTGACGACGCTGAAAATCTATCAGGCAGACGAAAGATACGCAAAGAAGATGGACGAGGAGGCAGAAAAATTCAGGAAGATTACTATGCGTGTGCTGGTGATGCAGCTGAATTCCATCAGTATCATGGATCTGGTGGCATATGGCGGTGCGGCAGCAGGGATCATACTGGGGATTCTGGCCTATGGAAAGGGCGGCATCAGACTTGAGGAATGTTTCTTTATCATTATGATTTCAGCCGAATTTTTTCTGCCGTTACGTCTGCTTGGTTCGTTCTTCCATATCGCGATGAACGGAAACGCGGCGGCGGATAAAATCTTCCGCCTGCTGGATGCACCTGTCCCTGAAAAAGGCAGTGTTTCAGAGATTCCGGAGAGTTCTGTTGTTTTTGAAAATGTCACATTTGGGTATGACGAAGAGAAAAAAGTGATTCAGGATGTAAATTTCACCGTGCCGGAGGGCAGTTTTACGGCTTTGGTTGGAACATCCGGATGTGGGAAGAGTACGATCGCATCACTGCTTATGAGAAATTATCTGGAATATGGGGGCAATGTAAAAGTTGGCGGTGTCAGCGTCAGAGACATTGATGAGGATGCACTTTATCAAAAAATCACCAGAATACGCCATGACAGCTACCTGTTCAAAGGCACTGTCTGTGAGAATCTGAAGATGGGAAAAGCAGATGCGTCCAGAGAAGAAATGTTGTGGGCGCTGAAGAAGGTGAACCTGTATGAGACCGTGATGGAAAAAGGCGGACTTGACATGGTGCTGGAAGAAAAGGCAGCGAACCTGTCAGGCGGCCAGAAACAGAGACTGGCTCTGGCACGTGCGATCTTACATGACAGTGATATCTACATTTTTGATGAAGCAACCTCCAATATAGATGCCGAAAGTGAAAATCTGATTATGGAAGTCATACGTGAACTGGCCGAAGTGAAGAGCGTGATCCTGATTTCACACAGACTGGCAAATGTGACGTGGGCGGACCAGATTCTGATGATCCAGAACGGGACAATTATCGAGCGGGGAAGCCACAGGCAGCTGATCGAAGAGGGCGGAGAATATGCGAAGCTCTATGAGAGTCAGAAGGAATTGGAAAAATACGCAGGAAAGGGGGCGGCATAGATGAATCATACAAAGAAAAACAGAACTTCACTGCAGGTCATGGCCGGACTGATCGGAATGATAAGGCCGCTCTTAGGACTAATGTTCCTGGCGGTGCTGATGGGATGCGCAGGCAACCTGACTGCTACATTCCTGACTATTTTCGGGGGATACGGGATGCTTGAGGCGGCCGGAGTATATACAGGGCTGTCATTCGGGACAATTGCCGCAGTGCTGGTTGTATTTGCCGTGTTCAGGGGAATCCTGCGTTATGCGGAACAGTCCTGTAACCATTATATTGCATTCAAGCTTCTGGCGAGAATACGGCATCAGGTATTTGCAGCGCTCAGAAAGCTGGCCCCGGCCAAGTTAGACGGCAGTGAAAAGGGAAACCTGATCTCAATCATTACCAGTGATATTGAACTGCTGGAAGTGTTCTATGCACATACGATTTCCCCCATCGCGATTGCCGTGGCCTCCTCGGTCTTTATGGTGGTATTTCTGGGGATGCTTAACCCGGCGGCAGGAGTAGTGGCCTTTGTTTCCTATTTGATAGTGGGGGTGGTCATTCCCGTCAGGAACAGCAGGAAAGGGAAGAAAAGCGGCCGGAACTACAGGGATTCCTTTGGAAATCTGAATACATCGGTTCTGGATAATCTTTACGGGCTGGAGGAACTTCTCCAATACCAGCAGAAAGAGAAACGCATGGCTGATATGGCCGGAAAGACAGAAGCACTTGAAGAAACGGGAAGGAAGCTGAAAAAAGATGAGAACATACAGCGGATTGCAACCGACTGTGTAATCCTTGCAGCGGGAATAGTGATGCTTATCGTATGCGGACTTTTTGTGCAGGCGGGGCAGATGGAATTTTACCAGGGTGTGACTGCCGTCATCGGAATGATGAGTTCCTTTGGTCCTACAGCAGCTCTTTCGGCATTGTCAAATAATCTGAACCATACTCTGGCAAGTGGAAGCCGGGTGCTGGATATTCTGGAAGAGACACCAGTTGTAACGGATAATGAAGAGGGTGTAAAACTGCCCGAAGGTGACGTAGTCTGCCGTAATGTTTCATTCAGCTATGAGGAAACGGACGAAGGAGTGCTGAATGATTTTAACGCGGTTTTCAGACCCGGAAAAATTCATGGAATACTGGGCCGAAGCGGCTGCGGAAAATCAACACTGCTAAAGCTGATGATGCGTTTTTATGAGGCAGGAGAGGGGAGTATTACATACGGGGGAGAGGATGTAAATGAGATCCGCACATCGTCCCTGAGAAAGAAGCTTGCTTATGTAACGCAGGAGACATTCCTGTTCCATGATACGATTGAGAATAATATCAAGATTGCCAATGAGAATGCGACCCGGCCGGAGGTTGAGGATGCGGCAAGGAAAGCATCTATTCATGAGTTCATCATGTCACTGCCAAACGGGTATGACAGCCGGCTGACTGAGCTGGGTGACTGCATCTCCGGGGGCGAGAGACAGCGCATCGGGATTGCCCGTGCATTCCTCCATAAAAGCAGGATGATACTGCTGGACGAACCGACGAGCAATATTGACAGCCTGAACGAGGGTATTGTTCTGAAAAGTCTGGAACGGGAAAAAGAAGACAGGACAATCCTCCTTGTTTCACACAGGAAATCAACGATGGGGATTGCAGACGAAGTGGTTCAGATGTAAAAGTAAGGAGGGCACAATGAGCGTAGTGATAATCGGAGGGCATGACCGTATGGTATGCCAGTATAAGAAAATATGCAAACAGTTCCACTGCAAGGCAAAGGTGTTTACACAGATGTCTGCCGGATTAAGCAAACAGATTGGCAGCCCGGATCTGATCGTATTATTTACGAACACAGTGTCCCACAAAATGGTAAAGTGTGCTGTGGAAGAAGCCGGAAGGTGTAATGCCGATGTTATAAGATGTCATACAAGCAGCAAGAATGCACTCGAAGAAATATTGGGAAATGTCTGCTGTTAATAAGTTGTGGATTACACTTCTTTGGTTTATAAAGAAAAACGTACAGCTCAGGCGCAAAAAGCCTGAGCTGTATTAATATACAATAAATTACAGGAATTTCCCTAAGAAAATCAAAATATATTGGAAGAAATTTGAAAGATTTATTATGAATTCATTAAGAAACCTACTTTACCGGTGCATCTTTCAAAAAGTCTGTTATAATAGTCACTAGACCGAGATAAAAAGGAGTTGGACATCATGGGAAACAGGCTCGGAAAATTAAAGAAAATCATACCGGCATATGCAGTATTTCCTCTGTTATCCTGTTTGGCGGTTAATTTTATTGTTTATATGGGAACGGACCGTATTACAGAAAACTGGAAGCATTATGACCTCACACTTCCGATTGACAGGGCAGTCCCGGTAGTGCCTGCGTTTGCAGCGGTATACTTAGGGTGTTACCTTTTCTGGACTGTAAATTACATAATCATAGCGAGGCAGGGGAAAGAATACTGCATTCGTTTTGCGGTGGCAGACATGATGTCACGACTGATATGCGGGACTTTCTACCTGCTTATGCCTACCACGAATATCAGGCCTGTGCTGGCGGAACCGGGATTCTGGGATTCGGTGCTTTTGTTTGTTTACAGCATTGACCCGCCCACAAGGCTGTTCCCGTCCATCCACTGTCTCGTAAGCTGGTTCTGCTATATCGGGATCCGCCGGCAAAAGAATATACCGAAGGGCTACCGGATGTTTTCCTGCTTTTTTGCACTGCTTGTCTGTGTCTCAACGCAGCTGACCAAGCAGCACTATATTGTAGATGCCATAGCAGGCATCGTACTGGCAGAAGGTACATACTGGCTGGCTTTTCATACGCGGCTTTATCAATATCCCCAGAGGGTATTTGACTGGCTGTATCAGAAATGTTTTCACAGGAGGGTAAGACCTGTGGGAAAGAGAGTGAACTGTGACGAGTAAGAAGAAAAAGATTGCGAACGCGGCATTCGTTGTGCTTGTATTTGCACTGACAATTTACAGTGTATTTAAAGGAGAAGATCTGCGTGCCGTTATCCGGACAATTTTAAAGGCGAATCCACTGTATCTGATTCCCGGGGTGGCGGGGGTGGTCTTCTTTATCTGGGGGGAATCCATCATTATCCATTATATGATGGGCACCCTGAAAATCCATACGAAGAAGTGGACCTGTTTCTTATATTCCTGTGTAGGGTTCTTCTTCAGCGCCATCACACCATCTGCGAGCGGCGGGCAGCCGATGCAGATATATTATATGAGAAAGAATAAAATTCCGGTTCCGGTATCGACATTAGTGCTGATGATTGTTACAATAACATATAAGTCAGTCCTCGTTGCTATCGGACTGTTTGTTGCATTCTTCCAGAGGGGGTTTGTACATAAGTATCTGGAAGGGATTCTGCCGGTGTTTTACCTCGGGGTGGGTCTGAATGTTGCATGCTGCATTGCCATGTCGATTCTGGCATTCCACCCGGCCCTGGCGAAAGGGATTATGATGTGGTGCCTGAAGATTCTGGAACGGCTGCACATTTTAAAGCATAAGCCAAACCGTACAGAGAAACTGTCTGCTTCGATGGACCAGTATAATGCAACGGCGGCGTATTTGAGGACACATGCAGGAGTGATTGTGAATGTGCTGGCCATAACATTTTTACAGAGGTTTGCCCTGTTTTTTGTAACATGGTTTGTGTATAAGGCATTCGGGCTTCACGGGGCACACATCTATGATGTTGTGATGCTGCAGGCGGTAGTGTCGGTATCGGTTGATATGCTTCCCCTCCCGGGCGGCATGGGGATCAGTGAGAATCTGTTCCTGATTATATTCAAAGGCATTTTTGCCGCAGGACTCCTTCTGCCGGGTATGGTTTTAAGCAGGGGGATTGCATACTACGTACAATTGCTGCTCAGTGCGGCAATGACCCTGTTTGCCCATCTTACCATAGGACGCAGACAGAAAGAAGCGGCAGAGAAACCGTGTTGTGAGGCGCAGGGATAAATGTGGTGAAAGATAAAATCTAAATGAGAAGAGAGAGAATAAGATGATTGGTTTTTATAATTATACAGTGGTACTGACTTATATCAGCCTTGCCACATCAGTATTCGGGATGACTCAGGCGGTTCACGGAAGGTTCAAGACGGCAATCCTGTGCCTTGCATTATCGGGCCTGTGTGATATGTTTGACGGTAAGATTGCGCGCAGAAAGAAAGACAGGACGGAGGATGAAAAGTCCTTTGGAATCCAGATAGATTCCCTGTGTGACGTGGTTTGTTTCGGAGCCTTCCCGGCATTGATCTGTTATCTGCTGGGGGTAAGGGGGCCGATCGGTATCGCGGTCATTATGGTGTATTGTGTGAACTCCGTCATAAGGCTTGCTTACTTCAATGTCATGGAGGCAAAGAATGCACTTGTGACAGAGAGCGGGGAGAAGTTCTACAGAGGACTTCCAATCACCTCGATGGCGATTGTGCTGCCCCTCGTATTTATGATCCAGTTTTTCGTTCCGGATTCGATTTTCAGAATTTGTCTTCATTTGGCACTGCTGATCGTGGGAATCCTGTTTGTTGTTGACTTCCGGCTGAAAAAGCCGAAGAATGCCACACTTGCTGTGCTGGTTGCCGTTGTCGGTGCCGCAGTAGTCATTATGATTGTTTTTACCCGTTACCGTATCAGCTTCCATCCGGGATGGCCCTGGCTGTATTGGGTGAGAAGGTTATAAGAGAGAGGGTAAATGATGAAGTATATTGACAGAGAAGGACGGATAACAACAGCAGATTCCGGGCAGGACAGACTGCTGAAGAGGATGTATTTGAGCCGCGCGGGGCGTAGGATTCTGAAAGTTCTGGTCTGCCCGTTTGTTTCCAGGGCAGGCGGCTGGCTGCTGGACAGAAGTTGGTCACGGGTCCTGATTGCCCCGTTTGTGAAGGCGAACCAGATTGATTTAAGTGTCTGCGAGAAGGAACGTTTTCGTTCTTATAACGATTTTTTTACGCGAAAACTGAAGGACGGGGTCCGTATCATGGAGGGAGACGAGTGGACACTTACAAGTCCGTGCGACGGAAAGCTGAGTGTCTACCCGATCGTCCATGAAAAAGGTAAAAAAAGCAGGTTCAACATTAAGAACACGTCTTATACAGTGGAATCTCTCCTCCGGTCGCCGAAACTTGCAGCATATTATGAAGGGGGAACGGCGTGTGTGTTCAGGCTGACGGTCGATGACTATCACAGGTACTGTTACGTTGATGACGGGATGAAGTCAGAAAACTGCCATATCCCCGGGATCTTTCATACGGTGAATCCTGTGGCGAACGATGTCGTCCCCATTTATAAGGAGAACACAAGGGAGTACTCACTCTTAAGGAGCAGACATTTTAAGACGGTACTGATGATGGAAGTGGGGGCCCTGATGGTCGGGCGGATTACCAATTACCATGAAGCATGCCTTGTAAAAAAGGGCGAAGAAAAAGGGCGTTTCGAATTCGGCGGTTCCACGGTGATCCTGCTGTTCCAGAAAGATGCAGTCAGGATGGATGAACGGCTGTTTCAGAATACACAGTCCGGTTATGAGACAATCGTAAAGATGGGTGAGCGTATCGGAGAATCAATAAGAGGTCAAAAATAAGGGTATTATTTTTGACCTTTTTGCATGCCTTAAGGCAGGCAGATTAAAAAATGTCATTTTTGTACTACAAAGTCAGACAAAAAGTGAAAAGCTTAGTGGGACAGATTTCGTTACAATAAAGAAGACAAAAAGAAGAAACTGTACTAATAGAAATGTGAATAAGAATAAGTATCGTAACGAAAGGAGCAGTCAAACTATGAAGTTAGGATTTATTACAGCAATTTGTGACGGAATGACATTTGAGGAAGTCGTGGATTTTGCATCTGAGAATCATCTGGAATGCCTGGAAGTAGCGTGCTGGCCGCAGGGGGGCGCACAGAGGAGATATGCAGGGGTCAGCCATATTGATGCTGCAAATATGAATGAAGACAAGGCGGCATACATTAAAAAGTACTGTAAAGACAGGAATGTGGAGATATCTTCCCTTGCATACTACCCGAATACACTGGAGCCGGACATAGAAAAGCGTCAGAGTTATATCGAACATCTGTATAAGCTGATCGACGCATCGGCTATGCTGGATGTGAATATGATTACTACGTTTGTAGGGCGCGACCCAAAGAAAACGGTGACGGAGAATTTGGAGACTGTAAAGGAAGTATGGCCGCCAATCGTAAAGTATGCAGAGGAAAAAGGTGTGAAGATCGGGATTGAAAACTGTCCGATGTTATTTACGGAAGATGAGTGGCCGGGCGGGCAGAACCTGATGACGTCCCCTGCAAACTGGAGGAAGGTATTTGAGATCCTTGACAGCCCGAACTTCGGGATTAATTACGACCCGTCCCATTTTGTATGGCAGCAGATTGATTATATCAAACCTCTTTATGAGTTTAAGGATAAGATTTTCCATGTACATTATAAGGATATCAAAGTATACCAGGATAAGCTTGCCGATGTGGGAATCATGGCGGCCCCGCTTGAATATATGTCGCCAAAGCTTCCGGGACTCGGGGATGTGGACTGGGGCAGATATGTTTCTGCGCTGACCGATATCGGATATGACGGATATACATGTATCGAGGTGGAAGATAAGGCCTTTGAAAAAAATCTGGAAGATGCAAAGAAGGCAGTACTACTGAGTGCAAAATATCTTAGGAATTTTGTTATATAATACAGCCGTAGTTTAGGAGGATACGTGAAAATGAAGAAATATGCATTTGGAGTAGATATAGGTGGAACGACTGTAAAGCTGGGATTATTTGAAACAGACGGGAACCTGCTTGAGATGTGGGAGATCCCGACCCGCACCGTGAGCGGCGGAAAGTTTATTCTGGGGGATATATCGGAGGCAGTCTATGAAAAACTGAGTGAGAGGGGCATCTCTCATCTGGATGTGGAAGGGATTGGCATAGGTGTTCCCGGTCCGGTCGGGCAGGACGGTACCGTGTTTAAATGTGTGAACCTCGGGTGGGATGTATTCAATGTGGAGCGTGAACTCGGCGAACTTACCGGAATGCGGGTGAAGGCAGGAAACGATGCAAATGTGGCGGCTCTTGGTGAGATGTGGCAGGGCGGCGGAAAAGGCTGCCGCAATATTGTCATGATCACACTGGGAACCGGCGTAGGAGGCGGTGTTATCATTGACGGGCATATTCTGGCAGGGTATAACGGTGCGGCAGGGGAGATCGGTCACCTTCCGATGACAGATGACGAAACAGAGTGCTGCGGGTGCGGAAAGAAGGGGTGTCTGGAACAGTATGCTTCAGCGACAGGGATCGTCCGCATGACAAAGAAATATCTGGACGCACATAAAGATATGGATAGTTCGCTGAGAAGCATCGAAACCTTCAGCGCGAAGGATATCTTCGATGCGGCGAAGGCAAAGGATGAGGCTGCCGTGGTCATGGTAAATGGGTTGGGACGCATGCTCGGGAAGGGGCTGGCACAGATTGCCTGCGTCGTGAATCCGGAGGCTTTCGTTATCGGAGGCGGAGTGGCAAAAGCCGGGGATATCCTGCTTGACGCTATCAGGAAGTATTATGTGGAATACGCGTTTCATGCGGCAAGAGATACGGAATTCCGTCTGGCTTCCCTTGGAAATGAGGCGGGTATCTATGGCGGCGTAAAACTGATTATAGGGTAAACTAAAATCCCCACCGGAAAAGGGACTCCGATGGGGATTTGCTATTGTTATAAATTGAACCAGTCGCCGTAGCCCATTTTGATCAGGTTGTCCCGGCTGATTTTCAGGCTCTCGAACGGGTCCCTGCCGTAGGTAGAATCCTGTTCGATGAGGAAGTATTCACTTCCGCCTTCCAGTCCGGCCTGAATGCATTCCTGAACAGGCAGGCTGCCTTCCCCGATTTCTGCAAATTCTACGATGTCAGTGAACGCCTGCATGAATTTCTGGGGATCAAAATCCCCTTCTGGCATACGGAGTTCTCCGATGCGGTAATCCTTTAAGTGGAGCAGGCGGATTCTTCCGGCATATTTTCGGATAAATTCAACCGGATTTTCTCCTCCGCGCTGAATCCAGTGGATATCCAGTTCAAATCCCATATGCTTGGTTGTGTCTTTGATGATATCCAGCAGGTATTCGCCGTCATACTTTGCGAATTCTACATGGTGGTTATGGTAGTAGAGGTCGATATCGTGTTCCTTTAACCGGGCTGCCATTTCATCTGCCCGTTTTACAAAGTCCAGTGCCTTTTCGCGGCTTCCCATGCAGGTCATTGGCAGCATGCCGATACGCAGCATGTCACAACCGAGTTCTTTCATGTCCGCCACAATTTTATCAAAATCACTCACAAGATACTCTCCGGGCATTCCCGGAAACATTGGTTCGAGTGATGCAGAGCAGGCTGCAATCTTTACACCGAATTCTTCCGATGCTTTTTTCATGCCGGCTACGTTTTCAGGGGTCATTGGAATCTGGCTGACCTCTACACAGTGGTAGCCAAGTTCCGCACATGCCTTCAGCGTGCCGTAGGCCCCTAACTCATTAATTTTATCTTTAATCGTGCTCATCTGTATGCCGATTAATCCTTTTTCCATTACAGTTTTCCTCCCTATTAAAAACAGTTCGTAACTGTTCAGGACCATGAACAGTTCATTTTTAGTTACATGTGCCTCTCAGGGCCTGACGTGCTTTCCTGTCCGGCCCGACTGCTGAATCGCGTCAATCAGCCGGATGCTCATGACAGCGTCTTTGACATGCAGATAGTCCTGACTGCCGCTTTCAATTGCCTGATAGAATGCCCGGATCAGTTTTTCATGGCTGGCGCCGTAGTAGAATTTCTCCCCCGGCATCTTTGCGTCTTCTGCAAGGCGTTTCTTGTTACCGTCCGGTTCTGTCTGGTAGAGCACATTATCGATGATGGAAAATTCTGCGCCCCCGGTCTGTACCGAAATCTGTACGCCTTCGTTTCTATAATTAGCGTTGGTTGCGAAGAACAGGCCCTGTGCCCCGCTTTCAAACCTAAGTGCGGCAGATACGGTATCTTCTACCTCTATGCCGTAATCCAGCAGCTGGGATACAGAGGCGTTAATACTTTCAATTGGTCCACCTAAATAGTAGAGCAGATCCAATGTATGTACGGATTGGTTGATCATGCAGCCGCCGCCTGCATAGTTCCATGTGCCGCGCCAGGGCTTTTCATCATAATAGGACTTTGGCCGTGCCCAGGGGACGAAGCCCTTCAGGCCTGTTATCTTTCCAAACTGTCCGCTGTCTATCAGTTCTTTGAGCATTTCTACCGATTCATTGAAACGGTTCTGCAGGCAGATGCCGATGTGTCTGTCTGGATGGGCTGCCTCGAAGGCGGCAAAGTCCTCAGCCTCAGCCGTATTCATGGCGACAGGTTTTTCACAGAAAACATGTGCGCCCAGATTAACGGCCTCTTTGGATACCGGTACATGCAGATAATGCGGCAGGCAGACATGTACCACATCCGGCTGTTCTTTTTGGATCATTTCATGGTAATCCGTGTAAAACGCAGTCCCCTCAGGGGCTCGCTTACGTGCCTCTTCATCAATGTCACACACTGCTTTAAGTGTAATATCAGGATTGCGCCGGATTGCCGCGATATGTATTGCGGAGATGTCTCCTAAACCAATTACGGCTGCACTTTTCATCTTATTCATATCCTCCAGTCCTTTTTATGTTCTGCCGAAATCCGGAATATACCCGGAACGGCTTATCTGGCCGGGAACTTACTTTCTTCTGCAATTTTCTTGTTCAGTTCGCTCAGGTACAGTTCTTCATCTACCGGGTTGTCTACCTCTTTTCCGAGCCAGGAAGACAACTGGGTGGCATTGGCAAGATTTACGCCGTTGATGCCGTCTGAACCAGGTGCGAGCAGGTCAGTCCCTTCCAGAATATGCAGGGCGAAGTTTTCCATTACAGTCGTATGCTGAACGCCCCAGCCGTCTGTATTCTCAAATGTTTCCACTGTGTACATGCCGTCTGCGCCGGAAGCATTGCCCATAGTCAGTTTGGCAACATCCATCATGCTCATGGTCTCATTCATCTCTTTTTCATCCTTTTTCAGGCGGTAAACGGTAGCAGTCTGGCTGGAATCTACTACAATCTTGCCACCGTCAAGGTCTATTTCAAGACGGTCTGTCCCGATCGGGTCATGGGTACAGGTGATAAAGGTTCCTGTCGCCCCATTCGGGTACTCTGTTACAATGGTCACGTCGTTTTCTACGGCAATATCCCTGTGGCATCCGTACAGGCATTTGGCATATACTTTACTTGGAATACCGCAGATCCACTGCCAGAGGTCCAGCTGGTGAGGTGCCTGGTTAACGAGTACACCGCCGCCTTCTCCGCCCCATGTAGCGCGCCACTCACTCTGTGCATAATAGCTGTCCGGGCGCCACCAGGAATTAATGATCCAGTTGGAACGGCGGATTTCTCCCATTTCACCGGAAGCCACGATTTCTTTAATCTTCTGGTAGAGTTTGTTGGTACGCTGGTTGAACATAATACCAAATGCAGTTTCAGGATGTTTTGCCGCGCATTCGTTCATCTCGCGCACAGATTTTGCAAATACACCGGCAGGCTTTTCTACAAGTACGTTCATACCGTGCTCAAGACAGTAGATTGCAATCTCCGGGTGCAGGTAGTGGGGGACAGTCGTGATGACAGCGTCTACATTACCGGAAGCCACCATCTCTTTCCAGTCTGTATAGAATGGATATTCCGGATAGTTTTCCCTGCACATTTTTTCTTTTTCAGGGTCAATATCGCACAGCGCCCCCAGTTCACAATGTGGCGGGCACTCAGGCGCGGGCATTCCCGGAAAGCCTCCTTTCCCTGTCAGAAATCCGGCATAAGCGCCTCCCTGTGCACCAATTCCAATTAGTCCAAAACGAATCTTTTTCATGTTTTTCTCCTCACTTTTCTTTTTTGTTTTACGGACAACTGCATGGTATTAAGGCTGTCCGATCTTTTCTAAAATGCTGCATAATGCATGGTACTGCATGGCGTACCCTTCCCTGCCGTCTTTGGCTTTGTTTTCTTTAATGATATTTTCTGCCGCCGTAGTCTCTAATGAAGCCAGGGAATCAAACAGCACCAGATGCGGTTCCAGTGTCAGGAATCCGGTATATCCTTCTTTGCGGATGGCGCGGTCCAATAAGAGTTCAATCTTTCCTTCCCCCGTGCCGCAGACAACATTCTCCTGATTTGAAGAGACAGCATCCTTGATATGAATGTACCTGATGAAAGGCTTAAGCAGGTTCCAGCATTCCTCCGGGTCTTCACCGCACTGTACGAAGTTGGCAAAATCAAAGGCGGCGTAAAAATGTGGATCCTTCAGTTCGTCAAATAGTATTCTGCAGCGTTCCTTCGTATCCCCATATATATCCTTTTCATTTTCATGGAGCAGTATGATGTCGTGCTGTCTGGCAATATCCAGAAACTGTCTGGTTTTTTCAAGGACTGTATTGCGGAAATCATCCGGATTTTTTCCTTCCGGGATGAAAAAGCTGAACATACGGATATAACTGCAGTCCAGTAACTTACAGATCCGGCACAGCTCTTCCAGCTGGAGTTTCTGCTTTTGGAATCCTTCTTCGTCCTCTATGTCTACCTTTCCGACCGGAGAACCGATAGATGATACTTTTACGCTGTATTTGGAAAGCAGGGGCATTAATTCCTCCTGCACTTCCTGTACGGTATAGTCTGCAATTCCCTTCTTGTTTGCGGAACGCAGGGAAATGTAGTACATTCCAAGCTCCGTGACAACCTTAAGCTGCTGTTCAAAATCCGGGCTGATTTCGTCTGCAAATCCTGATATATGGATTTGTTCCTCCATACCTGTTTACCTCCTTCTTTTATGATATGATTTAAGTATAGCCCTGAAAAAAAATAGTAGGTATTCCAGTATTTGTTGAAATTAGTAAATTTTTTATATTTATTTGAGACACCCTGAATATTATGCTAATATTAATGTAATAAATGCGAATAGGAGAACAGCTATGCCTGATAATCAATTGTTACTGTCATATACACAGGCCATATTGTCTGAGATGAGGATATCCTCCAGAATCATTCAATATCCATTTCTCTGGGAGGCGCAATTCGATCATGAATTACGCAGATCCATTTATACGGAAGCAGACTACCGCACCTTCTGTAAGAATATCTCAGCTGACTGCATGGATATTTACCAGAAGCATATTCTTGGAAGGGGGACAGACCGTTTCGGGTGCGAGTACATCTTCGTCAGACTGCCGCAGGAAACTCCGGCCCTCTTTGTCGTGGGTCCGTTCACCTATGTTCCTTTTACAATGACACGTGTCGATGAATACTGCCGGAAAGCAGGCCTTCCGGAACATTTTCAGGACTTTATGCAGCAGTATTATGTGTCCCTCCCTGTGATTCCTGAAGAACATAGGATGGAGAGCCTGATTGGAAATCTGGCACAGTTCCTGTGGGGGGAAGAGAAACTTTCCATGCCCCATTTGATCTTGAATACGCATCAGGCGGGGTTTAGTGACCATACGGATATGATACCAAAGCCAACCCCGAGTTCGATTGTCTATATGGAGAGCAAATATGAGAGTGAAGAACGGCTGTGTGCCTATATAATGGAAGGAAATCTGGAAAAGATAGAAGAAATCAGAGAAAAGCTCAGTTTAAGTTCTATAAAGCAGCACTTTCCGGATTCGCTGCGTGACCAGAAAAATAATCTGATCATGTTCAACACAATCTGCCGCAAAGCTGCCCAGTCGGGTGGTGTTCATCCGGTCTATGTGGACACAGAGGTCAACAGAATTACGGCACTCATAGAATATGCCGTGAACATAAAGCAGCTTGACAGCATCTACAAGGACATTCCCCGGAAGTACTGTATGCTTGTGCGGACATACTCGATGGAAGATTATTCGCCGACTATTAAAAAGATTGTGACCCATATCAGGCTGAATCCGGACACGGACCTCACGCTGAAGGCAATTGCAGAAAAGTTTTCCATGAATAAGAACTACATTTCGACTCTTTTTAAAAAAGAAACCGGAACCAGCCTTACGGCATTCGTGAATCAGGAGCGGTTAAATTACGCAATCCGGCTGCTGAATCTTACACAGCTTCCGGTTGGGGAGATTGCTAAGATGTGTGGAATTGATGATATGAATTATTTTTCGAGGCTGTTTAAGCAGCATGTAGGGACAAGCCCGAGCAGTTACCGGAATAAACTGAAGAAAGCCTGACAGGCGGTCCGGGATGAGAATTAACTCACCCGGACTTTCTGATATATTATTTACAGCAGATGCTGTGACAGCTTTGTATACAATGCTGCGACAGCCGCATGGTAATAGGCTGCAGGAAGCGCATAGATGGCTGTCGAAACCGCGCGTCCTATGCCGGTCGGCAGGACCAGGCTGAAACGGTAGGAGAGGAAGAAGCAAAGGGCAATCCAGCCTAGGAATGTCAGCTGCATGATGAAGAGGTTCATCTTTTGCCCGGCCGTCATTTCACGGCTTTTCTGCATTGCCACGCCTGCGGTCATATCCGGATGCTGTGCCAGAATCCACGGAGTAAAAAATGTGCGGTAATACTGCATGATTCCCGGTACAATCAGGATCAGGCCGCCGGCAAGGACGGTCAGATATCTCACGGTCATTCCTTTTACGATAGAAAGGTATGTCTTTTTCCCCCGGGTGAAAAAATGCCACAGGGTATCAAATTCTGCGCTGCCGTCATTCAGATCCATATAAAACCTGTTCTTTCCTGCATTCAGTGGCAGATAAATAAAAATAGTGCCAGCAAGCAGGATGGCAAGGAGCAGGGCGGAGCCTGACAGAGACAGAGAACGGATACTGCTGCCCTGGTTAAAGAAGAGTGCAGGGATATCTGCGATCAGTCGGATTACCAGAACCGCCAGATAGGCCTGTATAAAGTTTTTATTTAAGCAGGTGAGTCCTTTTTTCTTGATTTCTTTTGATGACCATACCATAATTTCTATCACAGGCCCCGGCTTTTTGCCGGGACCCTTCCTCCATTTCTTGAATATACAGCCGACAGTGCTTTCTTATTTCACAGGAAACTTTTTTCCTACAGTCCAATTACAGATGCAATAATTGTGAACACGGCGCAGATAACAAGCTGGATCAGGAACATCGGCATTGCAAAGCGCACCCATTTCTCATAGCCTACGTTTCCGGCGCCGAGGCAGGCATTCGTTGTGGAGCTGGTCGGGATGACTGCATTACTAAATCCTTCGCCACCCTGGAATGCCACGATTGCTGTCTGCATTGTAACTCCTGTCAGGGATGCGATGGCCGCCATGAATGGCATAACAAGTGTAGCCTGTCCGCTTCCGGATGGAACGAAGAAGTTAATGACTACGTTGGCGATCAGCATACCGATCGAGATCAGTGATGACGGAAGCATCTGCAGCAGGGATGAAAGTCCGGAAACGATGGTGTCCATGATCATACCATTTTCAAGGACGATCAGGATGGCGCGTCCAAGCCCGATAGCAAGGGCACCGAATACCATTGTCTTAGCACCTTTGATCCAGGATGTACAGATCTTGTTACCACCAAGTCCCCCGATGATACCTGCGAGCAGTCCCATTCCGAAGAATGCGGCAGCCATGTCTGAGGTACCCCAGGATAATTTGAGGGAACCATATACAACACATCCTAATCCGCCGAACAGAACAAGGATTACGAGAATCTGGCGTACGGAAAGTTTTGTTGTGAAATTTGCCTGTTCTTTCTCGTGTGCTTCTTTTTCGCTTAACTCTAATTCATAACAGTAGCTTGTAGAAGGAGATGCCTTCACCTTTTTCGCATAGCGGATAATGTATGCGCATGTGAAGACAAGTGTAACAATCTGCCATACCACACGGAAACCGAGTCCGGAGAACAGCGGGACACCGGCGATTCCCTGTGCAACAGCCGTTGTATAAGGGTTCAGGGCACCACAGGAGAATCCGACATATACGCCGCCGAGCACCATTGCGATACCGGTGATGGCATCATAACCGCATCGACGGGCAAGGGCGACACCGAGCGGGATAAACATAATTACCTGAGGGTCGAATGCCATCGTTGCACCGAGGATGGAGAAAATGGTTGTGATGGCGATGATCATCAGGGTTTCTTTTCCATTTAGCCGGTGGGCGATTTTATTGATCCCCACATTCAGTGCATTAGTCTCGTCGAAGATACCGAAAGTTCCCCCGCAGACGAATACGAAGAAGATCAGAGCTGCCTGTGCCTCCAGTCCGGACGGGACAGCCTTCAGGAAATCCATCAGTGAAATCGGATTGGATTCTACTTCATGGAAGGAATCGGCTACAACGACCATCCTCCCGGTATCATTTTCCACGCGGTCATAAGAACCTGCAGGAAGGACATAGGTGAGTATCGCACATAAAATCAATATTATGAAGATGATAAAATATGTGTGTGGAACCTGTATGTCCCATTTTTTCTTCTTTTGTTTCTCACTATTCTCATTCATTTTTTCTTACTCCTTTTTGATAAGTAATAACTGGTCAGATTCTGAAACTTTACACAAGCGGCTGTGTCTTTTCCCCCAGCCAGATTTTTTCCTCTTCATTTAAATAAGGAGAGAGCTTGTGATAAGTCTCTTCGTGGTAATGGTCCACCCATGCTGTTTCCTCTTTTGTCAGCAGCCCGGTCAGGATAAGGCTGCGTTCAAACGGGCAGAAGGTTACAGTTTCAAATTTCAGGAATCTCCCGAATTCATTTACACATTCTTCCTGAACAAGAAGATTATTTTCCAGACGGACCCCGTGCCTGCCCGGTTTGTACACTCCCGGCTCATCGGAGAAGAGCATGCCGGTATCGAGTGGCACCTGTCTGGCATACGGGAACGGCGGTGCAAATTCGGTAATGATTTTTCCCGGACCTTCATGTACATAGAGCAGATAGCCCATCCCATGTCCGGTTCCATGCCCGAAATGGCGGGAATGATTCCACTGGACAGCTTTGGAGACTCCGTCGAGGACATCGCCGGTCATTCCGTAGACAAATCGCTGGGTGGCCAGTGCAATATTGGATTTTAGTGCCAGTGTGTAGTCGGTACGCATCTCCTCCGTGCACGGGCCTGTCGGGATCACCCGGGTAATGTCTGTTGTGCCGGTTTTATAATGGGCACAGATGTCGAACAGCAGCATTCCTTCTTTCTTTACCTCGGAATGTATCTCCTCAGTAGGACGGTAGTGGGGCAGGGCAGCGTTCGGACCATAAGCGATGATCGCCAGATTGGCAGGCATCAGGTAGTCTGGGTCCATCCTGCGGAAAATCTCCAGATCCCGGACCAGATCGTATTCTGTCACAGTACCTGTTTCCAGCCGGTCATAAATATGCCGGATAAAGCGGACAATCGCGGCGCTTTCCTTGAGATTACTTGTCCGAATATTCTCCTGCTCTGTCGGATTCTTCCGGCTTTTCAGGTAAGTGATGATATCCATCTGCTCGATGATATGTACATCTTTTGGGACAGAAGCGAAAAGCTTCAGGCTTGTTTTGTACGGATCCATCAGAATCCTGCTGCCGGATGTAAGCCTTGAAATAAGCGGGAACACTTCGTTTCTCGGAAAGATGCTGATTCCGTCTTCCTCCAGATGGGTACGGATGGCAGCGCTGAGTTTTTCCTCATCCATACACAGGCAGACTTCTTTCGGAGTAATCAGCAGATATCCATGAAAAATTGGGTAGATCGGGTGGTCCCCTCCCCTTAAATTCGTAAGCCATGCCACATCATCCAGACAGCAGCCCAGATAACAATCGGCATTTCTGTCCGAAATGGCAGAGCGCACGCGGGAAATCTTATCCTTTCTGGATTCGCCTGCATAAAGAAGTTCGAGCTCCCAGACCGGGGCATCCGGGATATCGGGGCGGTCTATCCAAAGCATTCCGGGATAATTCGCCTCATGCCGGATACAGATATCATACTGCTTCAGATAGTCCCTGCATTTCCTGAAATCAGCAATGGATAGGACCTCGCCGTCCATAGAAAGAACGGAACCGGCGCCCACATTCTTTACAAGCCATTCCATCCATCCCGGTGTTCCCTGCACCGAGGTGTTGCAGAGTTCAAAGACGCTGCTGTCCAGCTCCCGCTCCATCTGCGCTGCATAGCGTCCGTCACTCCAGAATGCGGCCTTTTCCAGAGTGATTACACAGTAACCTGTAGTTCCGGTAAATCCGCTGAACCACTGCATGGCACGCCAGTGTGTCGCGACGCCTTCACTCTGATGTGGATCTGCAGTACCGATGTAGACTGCATCCACGTGTTCCTGCCTCATCAGGTCCCTGAGGGCAGATACATGTTCTTTTCCTGACATTTAAAACCTCCTGACATTATCCTTGTTATTCTGGCAGCTGACAATACCAGAAATGTAGGTTAATCGTATAAGCAAAAAAGTAAAAATAAATAATTTGTGCCCTTGATGAGCTTACAAATTACTGCTATAATGACAATAAAGTTTTTTGCTTATACCTATAAGCAAGATTTATATTAGCATAAATCAATAAGAAATACAAGATAGAATGGAAAATGTTGTGCAATTTTTTAAAAACTTTCAGGAAACATATCGGCATTACGACTAACTTTGAATCGGGGGATTTGTATGAAAGGCAATATTACAGCAAAAGAGATAGCAAAAATATGCGGAGTGTCCCAGGCGACCGTCTCCTATGTGCTCAATGACCGGAACGATAAGCGTATCAGTGAGGAGACAAAGGAGAGGGTGAGAAAAGTCATTGCAGAATACCACTATGTCCCCAACGAGGCGGCACGGAGTATGAGGAATAAGAAATGTACTGCCATCGGCATCGTCTGTGCGTGGGACTACAGCCGCCAGTCTTTTCTCGATACCATCGAGGGTATCGGAAGATATCTGGATAAGATGAATTATACACTGACCTTGTTTTATGAGAAGAAGGAAGACACTTCACCATCCTATATTAACAGCTATAAATCAAACCTGATCGACGGGCTGATCTATATCTCTAATAAAGAACATGAAAAGTTTGTAGAGCCTGCGGAGAAATATGACATCCCCTACGTGGTTGTCTGTATGGACGGCGTATTTTCAAAAAAATCACCGAAGCCGCACGCCTTCGACGATGTGCTGGAAGAATGCGTCCTGTTCTGCAGGCAGAAGCAGCTGAGGACCATCCGGTATTTCTCTGTAGATAACGAGGGTGTATTTGTAAACAACAAATATCCCCAGTTTGCAGAAATGGCCGCCAGAATCTACCCGGAGTGCGATCTGGAGCATGTAGTGATCCCGGTGAAATACCGGTGTCCCGAGAATATCTACCCGGGGCTGAAGGCATACATGGACACCCATGAATTCGATATCGCAATCTCCCATAACTACGATATTGGTTACCTGATCCAGCGCGAAATACTGAAAAGTGGCGTCGTACTGCCCCAGCATCCGAAGAACATCTTCATTAACAACGTAGACTTCTACGCCATCACATACCCGTCCGTCACAGGCATTACCATCCCCTATCACGAAATGGGGCGGTATGCGGCCAAACTGATCTTATCCATCTTGGCGGGAAAAGAAGAGGAGTTTACCTATCAGGAATTTACATGCAGGCTCATCCACAGGCAGTCTACCATATGCTAATTTTTTTTGTTTGAAATGTTTTGTTCATTTTAATGCTTGACATTCGATATGTTTTTCTGCCTGTCGGATGGACCAGCTTCATGTAAGGTTTGGTGGCCGGGGCTGTATATGCCGCTGCAAAATGCTAGAGTGTGCTTACGGATTCTAGAAAAAATGACACCTGAATGGCAGGGAAAAATATGATTCCGAATCATATTTTTGGAGAACTCAGCGCGAGAAATCATCAGATTTCTCGTGATGTGTTCTCTGTACCTGTCATTCAGGTGTCATTTTTTAGTAGAATCCGTTAGCAACACGGTGTGCATTTCGCAGCGGCATATACAGCCCCGGCTACCAAACCTTACATGGGGCGTCCCCGTCACCTAAAAGTTCCCTCTCTTTAGTCTGAGTGTGAATGTGCATCCGCCCCCGGCCGTGTCTGTGAGTGTGAGTGTGCCATCGTGCAGATGTGCCAGTTCTCTTGCCACGCTTAAGCCAAGGCCGAAGTGGGATTTATCTCTGCGGGACTGGTCGGTGCGGAAGAAACGGTCGAAGACCTGTGGTTTCTTTTCATCTGTGATTCCGGGGCCGTGGTCGGCTACAGATACGCAGAGATGGTGTTTTGAAACTTCTGCCCTCAGTTCTACGGGCAGATTCCTGCCAGTGCCGCCCTTCCCTGTACCATAGGTGAGCGCATTGTCAATCAGGATGGAGAAGATTTGTTCCAGCCGTTCTTTGTCTCCGAGGACAGGCGGCAGGGGTTCGTCTGGAAGGCTGATACAAAGCGGAACGTGTTTTTCTGAACACAGGGGTTCATAATGTTCATAGATGTCTAACAGCAGGGTATCCATATCAATCTGTTCACGTGCCACGTGCCACCCTTTTGTGTCGGCGGAGGCAAGGACCAGCATGTCATTTACAAGCCGCCCCATCCGTCTGCATTCTTTCTGTATAGTCGCCAGGAACTCCCCGGATCTGGAAGTATCCTCCAGAACTGCAGAGGAAGAGGCCTGAATGACAGCAAGGGGGGAGCGCAGCTCATGGGAGGCGGCAGCGATAAATTCGTTCTGTTTTTCTCTGTTTTTCGCAAGCGGCTTTAAGGAATGTTCTACAAAGAACCAGCTCACAAGAAAGATGGCGGCAATGCCGGACAGGCCCGTCGTGAGGAACAGGATGCGTCCGTTTTTGATCTGCATCTTTTTCTGCCGGTTATCGTGCAGGACCACCATGCTTTTAAAACCACCGGTCTGCGACGGCGTGACCATGACATAGGCCAGATAAGAGTCTCCATTTTCGCCGTTTAGGGACATGATGTCTGTTTTTTGGAGAGAGGTGGAGACAGGGGGGATATCCGGGCTGACCTGTTGTTTGCTTGCCATGTTTTTAGCCTTTTCTACGAGGAGGTCCCTGTCCGTCTTCGTGGTATAGGAACCTGGAAACAAGAAAGGAACGGTATTTTCTTCGATGTGGATGATCAGCTGATTCTCTATTTCCTGATCTGTCAGCCAGGACTGGGAGATGGAGCTGCCGTACTGCAGCTTCGAACTGAGCTCCATGATATTCTTTTCAAAGTTTTCAATGTTGCGCTCGGATATGGAGCGCTCTGTCGTATACAGGATGACTGCGAGAACGCAGACAAGGACCATGCCGGTCGTAACCGTGTAGGCCAGAGTCAGTTTTTTCCTTAGTTTATGAAACATCAGATTCCTCCATGCGGTATCCCACACCGTGAATGGTTACGATTTTAGTACGGCTGTTGAGGGCCCTCAGACGTTTTCTCAAGAAATGGATGTAATTATCAAGATTTCCGTCCTCGACTTCTGTATCCGGTCCCCAGATGTGTGTAAGGATGAGGGAACGGGGCAGGACCTGCCCTGCATTTTTGATGAAAAATTCAAACAGGCCGGATTCTCTCTTAGAAAGAGAGAGAAGCTGCCCGCCGCAGGAAAGCTCGTGTTTCTCTTTGAACAGTTCAAGGTCGCCGAAGGTGAGGCTGTGTCCGGGGAGGATTGCGGCAGGCCTTCTTGTCAGCGCGCGAATCCTTGCCATCAGCTCCAGCACGTCGAATGGCTTTACAATATAGTCATCTGCACCTGCATCCAGACCGTCGATCCGGTCCGTGATATCATTCATGGCAGTGGCGAGGATGATGGGGGTCTGGATACCGTTCCTGCGGATGGACTGCAGAATGGTCATGCCGTCAACGCCCGGAAGCATCCGGTCCAGGATGATGGCGTCGTATGCCTGGTGAGATGCGTAAAACAAAGCATCTGTCCCTGTATTGCAGATATCTGTGTCATAGTTGTCCTTCACAAGATGGAGGCGCACGGCCTCACACAATTCCAGATCGTCTTCAATCAATAAAATTCTCACGATATCGGATCCTTTCTATTCTCAAAGAAATGAAAGCAGCGAAGCTGCTGAATATAGTATAGCAAAGATTTCTCTAAAAAATCTGTAAAAACATTAAGAATCCTTAAAAGATTTTTAGAGAAATGTTTGCTAGACTAAAGACGTACTAAAAAGAAACGGAGGACGATTCAATGAAAATAAGAAGATTTGCGGCAGTACTGCTTGCGGTGGCGCTGGCAGCGGCCGGGATAACGGGATGTTCAGGTAAAAAAGATAAAGATGCTAAAGGCGGTCAGGAGGCGATGGGGAGATATGTAGAGGAACCAGTTGAGCTTCCTGTGAAAGAAGGAGAAAATGTGATAGCGCTGACTGCAGGGGAAGAGAGTGATTCCTGGCTTTATACCTATAACACATTGGCAGGAACATACGGGGCATACCACTATGAGGACGGTAAATTTACAGAAGGTGACGCGGCCTGGCTGGATCATGCAGGCAGCACGTTAGGAGAGTTCAGCAATATAGCAAGGGGAGAAGACGGTAAACTATATGCACTGTTTTTTGACAATGAGAATAAATCCCATGTGGTCAGAGATGCAGGGGACGGCACGAGTGAAGAGATTGTGATACCAGAGCTTGCCAGCCAGGGAGATATGGATATGTATCCGATTGTTTCGAACATGGCGGTTGATTCCGACGGAAACCTCTTCCTTGCGTTTCCGGTTACGGGAGAGGTAAGGATGTATGACCAGAAGACAGGGGATCTGATCAGGAGCTTCCAGAGCGGGGAGTATACCGGAGTTCTGTCCATGCTCATGGATGTCAGCGGAAAAGACCTCATCATGGGAAATCAGGACGGGACTGGTTTTATCTACTATGATACAGCAACCGGCGAAGTGAGGGATGAAATCAAATATGCTGACATGACGAGTGACGGCATTGTCAAAATCAATGAGAAGAATGACTGCATTTATGCGGATTCCAAGGGGCTGCACCACCTGACAAAAGGGGGAAGTGTGGCAGAGGACCTGATTAGTGAAAACGCGTCCGCATTCGGTATTCCGCAGGCGGGTGCCATAAACCTTGTGGAGACAGAAAAAGGGACATATCTGGTACTGTTTCATACACAGACTGCAGGCGGAGAGACGACTTACCAGCTTTACCGGTATGTATATGATAAGACTGCAAAAGCTAAGCCTTCCCAGATGCTGACTGTTTACGGGCTGACAGAAAGCAGTGCGGTACGGCAGGCGATTGCGAAGTTCCAGCAGGACAATCCGGATGTGGGAATCGAATACAAGACAGGCAGTGCCGGAGAGGGAACCGGAACAAAGGCGGACAGCATCCGTGCACTGAATACGGAACTGCTGGGGGGCAGCGGCGCTGATGTGATTATGCTGGATGGTCTGCCGGCAGAGTCTTATATTGAAAAAGGTATATTAGCTGATCTGGGCGGCATATTGGATGCTGTGGATAAAGAGGATGGAATCAGCGCGAATATAACAGATCCTTACGAAAAGAACGGCAAAATATATCAGATTCCGACCAGATATGGTGTCCCGGTCCTGATGGGCAGCAGTGAAAAAGCCAGGATACTGAAATCGTCAAATACACTGATAGATTACATGAAAGACCATAAATGGAATGATTTAATGGAGATGGCCGATAAAAATAAGGTCATGGGCCTGTTGTTAAATATTTACTATGATGAGATTGTAGATGAAAAACAAAGCATTGATACAGAATTACTTGCTTCCTTAATCGAGACAGCAGGAAAAACCGTAGAATCGGACGGCGTGGAAGGAACCATATTTTTTGGGGGAGGATCACAAACCCCGGACTCAGGCTGGAATGTCGGGAAGGTGGGAAACCTGGAGGAAACGGATACGATTGCATCATATGAAATCAATGGGATTCAGAGTATGATGATGCCTTATCATTACATGAGAAAAACAGGTACAGAACCAACGGATACGAATGGCATTTATACCCCCCATGACCTTGTAGGAATCAATAAGGCTTCCAAGAATACCGAGCTCGCCAGGGAATTTGTAAAAACGTTGTTGTCCAAGGACGTACAGACTGTAGATGTGGACTGCGGTTTCCCGGTGAATGAAAAGGCAATGGAAGCCTTGATACAGAGTTTGGAGGAAGAACCCGATGAAGCCAACGGCAGTGTAAGTATTTCATCTGCCGCATCTGCTACAGATGGCGAAGAAGATGAAACAGAACCAGTGACGGAGAATATTACACTTCCCCACAGAAGTGAGGTACAGTCTCTGGCCGATATGGGAAAGAAACTGAAAAAACCGGTACAGAAGGATGACATCATAGGAGAGATGATACTGGATGGAGCAAAAACATATTTTGACGGCAGCAGAACGGCCGAAGAGGCAGCGAAAGATATCGCTGAAAAAGCAGATACCTACCTTTCTGAATAGCGCGGTGCCTTCTATGCATATGGCAGGGGGAAAACGAAAGGGGATACGGTACCCCGGCAGGTTTCTTTTCCTCCTGCCAAGCCTGGCGGGAGTGGGGATCTTTATCCTATTTCCGTTCTTAGATGTGTTCAGGCGTTCCTTTATGGACGCAGTGGGCGTGAATTTTACGGGACTGGATAATTATTTGACCGTAATCGGAAAGAGTTCGTTTCAGCTGGCGGTGTCAAATACGGTGCGTTTTATCGTGACCTGTATCCCCCTGCTTTTACTCCTTTCCCTGGCGGTGGCTGTTCTTATCAGCAGTATTACAAGGCTTCGTGAGCTGCTTAAGACGATATTCCTGTTTCCGATGGCGATCCCGGTCGCTTCTATCGTGGTATTGTGGCGGCTTGTATTTGACAACCACGGATTTTTGAACGGTTTTATTGAGCGGTTCCATATCAGTCCCACAGACTGGATGAACGGACCGTCTGCATTTTATGTCCTTGTGTTCAGCTACCTTTGGAAAAACACAGGGTATGACATGATCCTGTGGCTGGCCGGACTAAATGAAATCCCGGATTCTCTCTATGAGGCGGCCAGAATGGACGGCGCGGGGAAAAAAGAGTGTTTCTTTCACATTACCCTGCCTCTTCTAAGACCGACTGTGGCGATGATTGCCGTATTATCACTGGTCAATTCGTTTAAAGTATTCAGGGAGGCCTATCTGATCGCCGGAGATTATCCACACAAGAGTATCTACATGCTGCAACACCTTTTTAATAACTGGTTTGTAAAGCTTGACATACAAAAGATGAGCGCTGCCTCTGTCATGATGGCAGCCGCTGCATCACTGATTATAATAGGAGTGCATCTGACATATGAAAAGAAAAAATAGGTGGATCACGGCGGGGTTAGTCCTGCTGAGCAGCGTTATATGGCTCCCTCTGCTGTACATGGCGGCGCAGTCCTTTATGGGAAAGGGGGAGCTGATTGAAAATACAGGGGCAGTCCTGGCAGGCGCTGACGGAAGGGCACATTTTTCTCTGCTGCCGAAGTATCCCACTCTGGAACCATACGTGGAACTGCTTTTGGATTCCCCCGGATTCTTTGTGATGTTCTGGAATTCATGCAGACAGGTATTTCCAGTCCTTCTCGGCCAGCTTTTAATCGGGACACCGGCCGCATGGGCACTGGGGCGCTATAAATTCAGGGGCAGGAATATCCTGATGCTTCTCTATATGATATTAATGATCATGCCCTTTCAGGTAACAATGGTGTCGGGATACCTTGTATTGAAGCAGTTTCAGCTTCTGGATACACATCTGGCACTTATCCTTCCCGGCATATTCAACACATTCCCGGTATTTATCATGTCAAAAGCATTTTCAGGAATCCCGGATTCACTGATCGAAGCTGCCAGAATAGACGGGGCAGGTGAATTTAAGGTCTTTTGTATGGTCGGGGTCCCGATGGCACTGCCGGGGATTATCTCTGCCATGATTCTGGGATTTCTGGAATACTGGAATGTCATTGAACAGCCGATGACATTTTTGAAAACAAAGAATTTATGGCCGCTGTCTCTGTATTTACCTAATATTACATCCGATAAGATCAATGTTTCTTTTGCGGCATCCATCGTTATGCTGCTTCCGGCTGTTTTTCTGTTTCTGTGGGGGCAGCAGTATCTGGAACAGGGAATTGCGGCTTCCGGGCTGAAAGAATAAAAGCGAGGTTGGACAGTTATGACTCAAAGAACAAGGCGTAAGAACGTAAAAGAGAAGATAAAGACAAAAGCATTCTGGGGAAAACTGCTTGCTATTTTTTTTGCAGTGATGGTACTGTGCACTATTGTGTCACGGGCAGCAGATTCAGTGATCGTCCCCAAGGTCAGGCTTGAAAAACCTTCCTCGGGAAATTTAAAATATAAGATAAAGGGAAAAGGCAGCATAAGAGCGTCGAAGGGGGATCTGGTGACGGTTCCCGCAAATCTGCGGGTTAAGGAGGTTACAAAACCAGGTACAAATATAAAACCAGGAGATCCCCTTGTACTGATCGATACAGAGGAGCTTTCAAGAGAACTGGATCAGCAGAAGGACAAACTGGAACAGCTGCGCCTGCAGTTTGAGAAAGAGCAGATCAGCCAGACGCCGGACGCCCGGACACCCCAGACCTATCTGGCAGAAAAGAATCTGGAAATGGCCCGGAACAATTATCAGGAGGCATCTGCCAGACTGGATGAAGCAGTAAATACAGAGAATCAGGAGGCGGCGGAAAGACAGCGGAAGGCGGATGAGCAAAAACAGACGGCATATGATACATTTTTGATGCAGGGCGGTGAGGAGAATGTGGAGGCAAAAGCGGCATACGACCAGACCATCAGCAGCATTGATCAGGAACTGGAGCGCGCAGCATCAGAAAAGCAGACACAGATTGAGTCTCTGAAGCAGAGTGTGGATGCCATGCAGGATGCACTTGACCAGGCTCAGGCGGCATATGAGATTGCCCAGACAGAGGATGAGAATACAAATGCAAATGAACAGAAGGCAAAGCAGAGCTCAGACCTGACCCTTGAAGGATTGAAGATAGATATCGGACAGCAGGAGAAAGTCATAAAAAGACTGCAGGATATTATGGATGCGAAAGGCGTTATAAAATCGACTGTGAAAGGAACCATTACGCAGAACAGCATGTCGGAGGGCATGGTTACTTCAGGACAGGAATATATACGGATCGGAACAGGCAGTTATGAGTTTTTAGCCCCTGTGGATAAAGAAGATGCCCTAAAGCTGAAAGAAGGAGATACAATACTGGCAGAATTTACCGGCATGAAGGGACAGAAAAAACTGAAGATCCAGAGCATCCGGACAGAGGAGAACCGGTCCGGGGATGAAAGCGGGGCGGCAGGGGGCACTGGTGACGGAACAAAGCAGAATCAGGATGACATACGGTATATTACCGCCAAGATAGAAGGGGACGAATATTCGGATGGTATGGAAGGTGCGTATGTGATTGAGAAAGAGTCCGATATCCGGTATGACTGGATTCTGCCGGTAGAAGCGGTCCGCGAGGATTCAAAAGGGGCATACTGCCTTGCGGTCAGAAAAACAAACACGATTCTGGGCGAGGAATATGTGACGGAGAGAATCAGTCTGGTAAAAAAGGCAAAGGACTTAAACAGGGTAGCCGTGGAAGGAGCATTGACAGACAAAACAAAGGTAATCAAAGAAAGCAGCAAAGAAATAGAAGAAGGAGACAGGGTGCGAATTGACCAGTAAGAGAAAATATATACAGAGAATACTGCTCCTGTTCAGCATTGGCCTTCTGGTGCTTTCTGTTGCAGAATATTCTTATATACATGCAGGAGAAACGATCATACATGTCAGGTTTGAGAAGAATACAGTAAGTGCAGAACAGCTTGACAGTTATTATGAGCAGCTTCGCGGAGAAAAGACAAATTTAGAAAAGAAGGCCGGTGAGATACCGGAAGTGACTCTCTGGAACATAAAAGACCGGATTGAGGCGGCAGCAGGGGAATATTTCAGTGAAGGGGATTTTTCGCTGATAGAGGGGTACGGTGATCTGGAAAAAATTCTGCCCGGACAGCGTATAGACGGCATGTATCCTTCGAAAGGGGACAACCGGGGCTGCGCCATCAGTGATGAAGGCGCCAGGGTTCTGTTCGGGAGCAGTGATGTGGCCGGAAAAACACTGACTGTGAACCAGGAGGATTATGTGATACGTGGTATTATCAAAGAAAAAAGGAAAATGCTGTGGATTCAGAATCCGGATGCATCTGGGTTTTCCAATATCGAAATGGTCTATAAAAGCAGGACCGCTGTATCAGCGGCCGAAAGCTGGCTTATCCAACAGGAGTTTGGTACTCCGGATACAGTTCTGGCAGGAGGGGATTATTCGGCCTTTAATTTCCTCTTCCTGACGCTTCCTGTCTGGGCCATTATTATTTATGGATATATTGTACTGAAAAGGCAGATAAGTATGGTTGAAATAGTCGTACTGAGGAATGTGCTGCTTGCATTTTGGGGGATAGGCCTGGCCGCATTGATATTTGCCGGAATCCGACTCAGCTTTCGGTTTAGTCTGGATTATATCCCGAAAAGATGGTCCGATTTTAGCTTTTATCAGGGAAAGGCCGAACAACTGGTGCAGTCGGCACAGAATATAGCCGGATCAAAGCAGCTTCCAGGGGATGCGGCACTCATAAAACACAGCAGGAACAGTGCCTATCTTGCGTGGGGGAGCCTGCTTTTGATGGGGGCGTACCTGTACAGGCGGCGTGAAAAAGATTAGAATATAATTGCAAAAGGCAGGGACAGGCGCGTATAATGAAAATGTTATACGAAGGGAGAGGGAAAATTGTCAGAGAACAAGAGTTTTTATAAGAATTTCTTTTCCATATATGCAGCGCTTGTTTTACAGAATGTCATTACAATCAGCGTCAATCTGGCGGATAATATGATGCTGGGGGCTTATAGTGAAACATCCCTGGCGGGTGTGGCAGCGGTGAACCAGATACAATTTGTCTTTCAGCAGGTATTAACGGCGCTCGGGGAAGGGCTTGTCATCATAGGCAGCCAGTACTGGGGGAAAAGGCAGACAGAACCG
Organism: Clostridium sp. AF19-22AC; assembly: GCF_003479085.1. NCBI lineage: Bacteria > Bacillati > Bacillota > Clostridia > Eubacteriales > Clostridiaceae > Clostridium > Clostridium sp. AF19-22AC. Next base: position 100,212 of record NZ_QUGN01000016.1, read on the forward strand.
ATGAAAAAGATTGCGGCTATCGCTATGCGGATCGGTTTATATGTAGCTGTGATTCTGTTTCTTACCGTCAGTATCTTTCCTTATCAGGCAGTCGGGATCTTCACAACAGATGGCCCGATTATACAGGAAGGCGTAAATTATTTAAAGATTATCCGGTTTACATATCTGTTCTTTGCCGTGACGCAGCTTTTACTTGCGACACTGCGCAGTACGGAGATCGTGAAGATTGCATTTCAGCTTTCTATTATGACCTTTTTTGTAAACTGCGGAATCAATTACCTGCTGATCTATGGGAAATTCCACTTTCCGGAGATGGGGACTGCAGGAGCGGCAGTGGGTACACTGACGGCGCGGATTCTGGAGTGTGGTATCCTAATTATATATATGGTGAAGAAGGAGAAGAATCTCAGAATAAAGCTGAAGGATTACCTGCAGTCTGATAAGGTCCTGAGAAACGATTATGTCAGAATCACAGGGCCGATGGTACTGGTGCAGGGGCTGTGGGGCGTGAATACGGCCTTGCAGACGGCGATTCTGGGACATATGACATCAGCAGCCATCGCGGCAAACAGCGTGGCTTCAACGGTGTTCCTGCTGGTAAAGTCCACCGCTGTGGGAGCCGCCTCCACGGCATCTGTTATCATCGGAAAAACAGTCGGGACAGGTGATATAGACCGTGTAAAGCGGTACGCGGGAAAACTGCAGAGACTGTTCCTTGTAATAGGAGTTTTGTCCGGCATCATTTTATTCTTTATCCGGATTCCGATCCTGAGCCTGTATGACTTATCGGCATCCACAAAAGAGATGGCGAACACCTTCCTGATCATCCTGAGTGTCGTATGTGTAGGCATGTCCTACCAGATGCCGACCAACAACGGAATCATCAGGGGAGGCGGGAATGCGATGTTCGTTGTCAAAATGGACCTCATCAGTATCTGGATGATCGTTATACCGCTGTCGTTTGTCATGGCATTTGTTGTAAAGGCTTCTCCGGCGGTCGTTGTATGCTGCCTGAATGCGGACCAGATCTTTAAATGCGTGCCGGCATTTCTGGAGTCACATTATGGCAACTGGATACGGAAGCTGACAAGAGAAGACGCAGAAGGTTAGGAACAATGCGAAAAATAGAGATTTAAAATAGTTTGACAGAGTGAGGCGGCCCCGGGGCCGCTTCTTTTTTCACTTTTTCAGAAACGTCCTTTGAATTTCGCATAGTTACATTTTAGAAAAAATTTATGGTAATACCAGATTGATTTTTTGAAATTTATCTGGTATGATTACCATACTTCGATATGACAGTTCATGTCATTCAGGTATTCTGTTTATTATTATTTTATTCTGGTAGAAATAACTACTTTTCCCAAACTGATTATGATAAAATGAAAGGAAAGAAACATATGGCAAATATTGTTTTAAAACGGTTCAAGAAGATTGGACGCAAGTTTCGAATTAACAGAGCATATAAAGATCAGCTTTTCCGGTTGATATTTAATAACAGGGAGGATCTGCTGGCATTATATAATGCAGTGAATTCTACCAGCTATACGAATCCTGATGAACTGATTATAACAACGATGAGTGATGCCGTTTATCTTGGCATGAAGAATGACATTTCTTTTCTCATCGCTAATGTTCTGAATCTTTATGAACATCAAAGTACTTTAAATCCGAATATGCCGCTGCGCGGGCTGTTTTATTTCGCTGATGTGCTGCGGGTATACATAGAGACTATGCAGTTCAACATTTACGGCAGTAAACTAGTACCTTTACCGGCTCCTGTTTACCTTATTTTTTATAATGGGGCAGATTCGGCACCAGATGAGATGGATCTGCTGCTGTCGGATGCTTTTTATGATCTGCCGCCCGGACAGAAACCTGCGCTGGAATGCCGTGCAAAAATGTTGAATGTAAATCTTGGGCATAATAAGGATTTAATGAACCGCTGCAGGAAATTGAATGAATATGCCTGCTTCATCGCCCGTGTCCGGGGATACCTGAGCAGGAAATTTGCTTTGGAGGATGCAGTGAACAGGGCGGTGGATGAATGTATAGAAGAGGGGATACTTGCTGATATTCTTAGAAAGAACCGCGGTGAGGTGGTTAATATGATACTTTCAAACTTTAACGACAAACTCCATTATGATTCACTTCGTAAAGAAGGATATGAAGAAGGATACGAATCAGGATACGAGGGAGGATTTGGGAATGGATTTGAGGACGGATTCGAGGATGGATTCGAGGACGGATATAAGAAAGGCAACATGGATTATCTGAAGTCCCAGATTCAAAAGAAGCTTAAAAAAGGCCATTCTGTGGCTCAAATCGCTGAGCTTTTGGAAGAGGATCTTTCTGTTATTGAAAAGCTGGTGGAGGAAATACAGAAAGAAGATACGGAGTAACTATTCATGGGTTCTGAATAGTTACGATGCTGATAAAAGTAGATTTGACAATGGAATAAATGATATATTTTGTTTCCGTTTTTAAGATGAGAGGTGTGGTACATGGGACGTCGGGTTAAGTGCAGACGAATCTGCGAGATGCCGGGAATCGATGAGTTTGCCCCTGCAAAGATAGATTCCGGGGAAGAGATAATAATGACGATTGACGAATACGAGGCTGTCCGTCTGATCGACCATCAGGGATATTCCCAGGAGGAGTGTGCACAGCAGATGAATGTGGCAAGGACTACTGTACAGTCCATTTATGATTCGGCAAGAAAAAAGCTGGCAGAAACACTCGTGGAAGGTAGAAAATTAAAAATCGGGGGCGGTGTGTATGAAATCTGCCCAAAGGCAAAGGAGTGCTGCCGCAGAAGATGCAGCCAAAGAGACTGTAATAAGAATAATTGACATATGCCGGAAAAAGCTGTACAATGAAACCATATCCGCAAGACGTAGTGTCAATCTGAGTCTATATTGCCCACTCAGAAGATGGATTAAAATCAAACAATCATCAAGGAGGCATTCATTATGAGAATTGCAGTAACATATGAGAACGGACAGGTATTTCAACATTTCGGACATTGTGAGAACTTTAAGATTTACGAGGTCGAGGACAGAAAGATCGTATCATCAGATGTAGTGAGTGCGGTTGGCAGTGGACACGGTGCGCTCGCAGGATTTCTCCAGAACCACCATGTACAGGCCCTGATCTGCGGCGGAATCGGGGGCGGAGCCCGCGTGGCACTTGCTGATATCGGCATTGAACTGTACCCGGGAGTGACTGGAGATGCAGACGCCAGTGTAGAAGCACTGCTGGAAGGGACACTTGCATATAACCCAGATACAATGTGCAGCCACCATCATCATGCAGAAGGACATGACTGCGGAAGCCACTCCTGTGGAGAAGACAAACACGGGTGTGCAGGTAATTAGTTTATCTTATAAGAAGCAGCTGGCTGCTTAAGGGGGACATGAAGTCGGAAATGAAATTCTGTTTCATGTCCCCTTGTGTTTCCTCTATTGTAAATTTATGGGATTGCATCTATAATTATATGGGGTAAATTCAAGAACAATTAGAAAGCACAGGCAGTCATGGAGAATTTAATATTTAGTTTAAATGCTACTGTCCCGGTTTTTCTGTTAATGATGCTGGGACTTTTTTTCAAAAAAATCGGATGGATAGAGGAAGATTTTGCGGCAAAAATGAATAAGTTTGTATTTGTCGTCCCGCTTCCGGTCCTCGTATTTAATGATTTGGCATCCGTTGATATCCGCAGTGTATGGGACAGCAGGTTTGTGTTATTTTGTGCGGCAGTCACGGTGCTCAGCATAGCGATTTCTGCGGTTATTTCCCTGATATGGAAAGATAAGGCCATAAAAGGGGAATTCATACAGGCTTCTTATAGGAGCAGTGCAGCGCTGCTTGGAATTGCAATCATACAAAACGTATACGGAACAGCTCATATAGCGCCGCTCATGATTATCGGCAGTGTGCCGATCTATAATATCATGGCGGTCATTGTCCTGTCGCTGTTTGGTCCGGGAGAGAGTAAACTGGATAAGGAGATGTTGGTCAGTACAGGAAAGGGAATCCTGAAGAATCCGATTATCTTAGGAATAGCTGCCGGAATTCTCTGGTCTCTGCTTAGAATCCCGATGCCGCCCGTTATGGAAAAAACCGTAACAAGTGTAGCGGCAATGGCTACCCCGATGGGGCTTATGGCAATGGGGGCCACCTTTGATATTAAGAAAGCATTTTCTAAAGTACGCCCGGCCCTTCTGGCGGCCTTTATGAAACTGATTGGATACTGTGCCCTGTTCCTGCCGCTGGCTGTGAAAATGGGGTTTCGGAAAGAAGAACTCGTAGCCATCCTGGTTATGCTGGGTTCTGCCACGACTGTAAGCTGCTTTGTCATGGCAAAAAATATGAAGCACGAAGGCATTCTGACGTCCAGCGTGGTCATGCTGACTACACTGTTCAGCGCTTTCAGCCTGACAGGCTGGCTCTATATTCTCAAGAACATGGGAATGCTGTAAAGCGGATGGATTAGAACGATATTTTATTGTAGAAGGAGGAAGGATTTATGAAAGTACTATTATTAAACGGAAGTCCACATGCAAAGGGAAGCAATTACATTGCCCTTCAGGAGATGGTGAAGGTTTTTCACCAGAATGAGATTGAGACAGAAGTGATTCAGGTCGGAAATCAGGCTGTCAGGGGATGTATGGCCTGTGGTTACTGCTTCGAACACGGTAAATGTGTGATAGATGATTTGGTGAATGAGATAGCCCCTAAATTCGAGGCCGCAGATGGTCTGGTGGTATCCAGTCCTGTTTATTATGCGTCTGCAAATGCCACATTGATCGCACTGCTTGACAGGCTCTTTTACAGCACATCCTTTGATAAAACGATGAAAACAGGAGCAAGTGTTGTGACTGCGAGAAGGGGCGGATTATCATCGACATTTGACGAATTGAATAAATATTTTAACATCTGCGGGATGCCTGTAGCGTCCAGCCAGTACTGGAACAGCCTTCATGGGAACAATGCCGGTGAGGCAGTACAGGATGAAGAAGGGCTGCAGATTATGCGGACACTGGCAGCGAATATGTCTTTTCTGATGAAGAGCATTGCACTTGGCAAAGAAAAATACGGGCTGCCGGAAAAGGAAGAAAGAATCGGTACTAATTTTATAAGATAGTTAAAATGCATGGGGCAGTGCAGCAGAATTTGGATTTTGTCCGGCCGGAAATAGAAGCTGGTTTTCCGGCCGGACAGGGCATCTGACAATTATTTCGCTACTTTTTCAGCAAATTCAGTTGTCACGAGATCTGCGTAAGGAGCCCTTTGTTCCAATTCTCCTGCACTTTCCAGTATATCCTGGAGCAGATTAAAACTGTCTTCCTCAAATACCAGATTATCTTTCCATGTATCCTGATCATAGTATCTGGTAACAATCGTGGTGATTGTTTTTAAATCTGTTTCCGGAAACTGAGGTTCAATTACTTCGGCAATTTCTTCCGGAGTGTGTGACTGAACGTAGTCCATTCCTTTCTGGAGTGCGTTGGTAAATCCCTGAATGACGTCAGGGTTTTTCTCGATATAGCTCTGTTTTGCACTGTAAGCGGTGTAAGGTACGTAGCCGCTGTCTTCGCCGAGAGAAGCAACGACATTGCCTTTTCCTTCCGATTCCAGAGAAGTTGCACCGGGTTCAAATTCAACTGTATAGTCTGCTTTTCCCTCTGCGAAGGCTGCAGCAGTTGAGCCAAAGTCGATGCTCTGATTGATTTCCAGATCCTTTGCCGGGTCGATTCCGTTCTCCTTCAGGATATACTCGAAGACCATCTCCGGCATGCCGCCTTTTCTTCCGCCGAGAACGGTGCTGCCTTTGAGAGCATCCCATGAGAAGTCCGGCATTTCCTCACGTGCAACAAGGAAATTCCCCGCACGCTGGGTGAGTTGTGCAAAATTGACAACATAGTCGTTGGCACCTTCATTATAAGTATAAATAGAAGCCTCAGAACCCATGAAACCGATGTCAGCCTCACCTGAAAGGACAGCGGTCATGGTCTTATCTGCACCAAATCCGCATACCAAATCGAGATTAATCCCTTCATCTGCAAAATATCCTTCTTCCACGGCCACATACATTGGCGCATAAAAAATGGAGTGTGCAACTTCGTTTAAGGTAACATCCATCATTTCTTTCTGAGTATCATCCTTCTCTGTTCCTGACTTCGTATTTGCAGAAGTCTCTTTTCCGGTATCCTTCGAGCCGCAGGCACTCAGGGCAGCCATGATCATAGCCGCACACAGAAGTACGGCAAGTATACGCTTTTTCATAAATTTCCTCCTGTAACATAATTCAATCACTTATAATATATGAGAAATTCAGGAATCGGTTCCAGAAACAAAGATAATCGGATTCCGAATCGGGAATAATATGTGGTAATTTGCGACCGGTTTTGATATGATGGAAGTAACAATAAACTATAAGATTCCGAATACGAAGGAGTTTATATGAGGAAAGAAGCATCACTTGAACAATGGAAAGAGCTGTATGAACTGGGAATAGAATTGAAGGGGTTAGAACCCTGGAAGGATTTCTGGGATATGGATTTGATCGTTATATGTCCGAAAGGACGCAAGGAACCTTTTTTCTGCAGTGTGATGGGAAAAGGCGGTTCCTGTTATGGGATCAGTGTATACAGCGGCTATGAAGGCCTGAAGGATTTTGAAATGCTTACAGCTACTGAGATAACCGGGATATCTTCTGAGTATGCGATGTTTGAACAGAATAATCTGACCTGCTATTTGGGGGACAGGGATGAAGTGCCGCCCCAGCAGAAGAAGGTGATTAAGGAGCTGGGGCTTTCATTCCGGGGCAGGGGGCAGTGGATGTATTTCCTGTCGTTCAAACGGCGGTATATGCCGTATACTCCGGATGAGGACGAAGTGGAAGAATTGATCCGGGTTTACAGGGGGCTTGCGGCCGCAGTCAGGGAATACCGTGAGAATGACATACCGGTGGATTACGAGTCAGGGGAATGCTTCTGGTATATCTATCATGAGAAGGAACAATGCTGGAAATCAGAGATACACGGTCTTCCTGATGATGCCGGGACAGAATATCCTATTGTAGAACTGGAAGATGAGATCCTGAAAAAGAAACTGCAGAAGAGACCACTGATAGATGGAGAGCTTCAGCTTGACTTTATTTATCTGAACGGCGGGGTGAAGGAGAGCGGATATGACCGTCCCATTAATCCACTTCTGTTTATGGCCGTCGATGGTGACAGTGGTATGGTGATTACCGTGGAAATGATGGGTCCGGAAGATGACGAGATTGATATTTCACTGAACTTCCTGGTGCAGTTCATAGAACAGTATGGAAGGATAAAAACGGTGAAAGCGAGAAACGCATGGATATTCTCGGCACTGGAGGATCTCTGTGAATACTGCGGCATTAACCTTGTGAGTGAGAACATGCCGGAGTTGGAAGAAGCCGTGGAGAATATGAAAGGATATTTTGACAAAAGACCGTAATCTGTTATCTGTCCGATAGTTCGCAGAGCAGCAGGAGCCATATGTTTTCTGCAAACAAGGGATATGGTGACTTCTAAATTTACACAAAAAACATCCGGGGAATGTAGTGACCTATAAGCTGACTTATAGGAATCACCACATTCCCCGGATGTTTGACTTTAATAGTTATCGTGATCTTCTTCAAACGGATCGTCATAATCGTCATAATCGTAGTCATACTCATCATCACTTCTTTTCGAAGCAATTGTGAGCACAAGGAAGATGACAGCGAAGACACCGCCTGCGACTGCACCATACAAAAGGAACTTGTCATCGCCACGTTTTAAGAATGCAAAAACAGCGCCGCCCGCATAAAAAATCAGCGGCAGAAGGAAGGCAAAAATAGTATGCTTCTTCTGCATAATCAAAAGAAGAAGGCCGGATACAAGCATGCAGAGTGCAAGTACAATATAAATCGTACCTGTTGTAGCATTAGATCCATCTGATATGTTATTCAGCCCTGCGATAAGTGCCTTATATGCAAAGAATCCAAATGCCACGATGGAGATAATACCAAAGATAATGCGAACCAGCCTGAATTTCGGCTTTGGTTCTTCCTTCTCGACAGGAGCCTTTTGAACTGGCTGCGGAGCCTGCTTTTTACGGGCAGGGGCAGATCCGGACGCGGCAGGTCTCTTCTTTGGTGCCTCTTCCTCAGGCGAAGCGGGTCTCTTTTTCTTTACAGGCTTTCTGTTCGGATCAGAAGCAAGCATGTCTTCATAGCTGTCGCGGACAGCTTTCTCTCTTTTTACCCGAACCTTTTCAGGTGGGATATTGCTGTAGCGCTGCTGCGTATTTTCACCGGCAGGTTTGCGTGAACCGGTATCAGAAGAAACAGGCCGTTTTCTCTGGACGGGTTTTCCGTCAGGCTCGGTTTTGGAAACTGGGCCGGCAGTTACACCGGAAACAGGTCTCTTTGCCGGAGCCGAGGTTTTCTCCTTAGGTGCTGATTTAACGGGAGGAACCGGTTTAGATGACGGAGCAGCTTTTTTTACCGGAGCGGCATCCGGATTGCTGGATTTTACCGGAGCAGCGGCTTTTTGTGCCGGAGGTACAGGCTTTGAATCAGGTGACACAGGCCTTTTCTTAGGGGCCGCTTTTTTCACCTGTGCATTCTCAGGCGTGTCTTTTTTGACCGGGGCTTTCTTACTTGCCGGCGGAACAGAAACAGGACTGGCCTCACTGGCTTTTGCGGCCGGTTTCACCTGTGCAGGTGTACTTTCTTTAGACTGTGTATGATTAGAAGCGCTTGCATCAGCGGCTTTTTTTGCTCTTTGTTTATCAAGATTCCACTGCTTTTTGCAGTCTCTGCAGATTGCGTATTCGTTAAAGATAGGTTTACCATTCTCGTCAACGCCTACTTGTTTCTTTTGTAATTCTACATCTTTTCCACATTTCGGGCATCTCATTTATGCGTTCCTCTCTTTCTTGGGTAGATTAACGTTACTGTACACAGGCACGCCTGTAAATAGTAACAGATTAACAACGCTTTTATTATAGCATTATGTCAGTGGAAGGACAAGGAAAAATGTAATATTGCGGGGGATTATGTCGAAAGCCACCGTCATATGATGTTGAATGGCGGTGGCTTTTCGGGGAATACTAATTAGGAAATGTGATCCTGGGGAAGACCCTTTCCCGTATTGGCATGTTTGTCTGTTTTTTCCTTAATTACAGGGGGCTGATACTGATATACATCATTATAGGCCTCCAGTTCTGCTTCCGATGTCGGAAGTGCGGGAATCAGGCCCGTGCAGTCTCTGGCTGATGCCGCGTTTGACAGATAATCATAATCGTCAATGATTTTTTCGTTTTCTTTGTTATTTAACATGGGCTTCACCTCAATATTAGTATCTGCCCAAGTGCAAATTGTATTCTGGCAGAAATATGGTATACTTAGAAACGAATGGAAAAGGAAAGAGGGATGATTATGAAATTAGAAGCAGATACACATGCACACACAATCGCAAGCGGCCATGCCTACAATACAATCCGTGAGATGGCGGCAGCAGCAGCGGCAAAAGGACTGAAAGCATTTGCACTGACGGAACACGCTCCGATGATGCCCGGCTCGTGCCAGTCGTTTTATTTTCAAAATCTGGATGTTGTGCCGAGAATGATGAATGGGGTCCGGATGCTGTTTGGATCGGAATTAAATATTATGGACACGAATGGTAAACTGGATCTTCCGGAATCGGTCTGCCGTGATCTGGATATTGTAATCGCCAGCATGCATAAACCGTGCTATGGAATGGAACATTCGGAAAAAGAAAATACGAGAGCTTATATAGAAGTTATGAAAAAACCATATGTCAATATTATTGGCCATCCTGATGACGGACGTTTTCCGGTGGATTATGAGGCACTTGTCCTTGCTGCAAAAGAGACAGGGACGCTTCTGGAAATCAATAATTCTTCTCTTCGTCCGAAAAGTGCAAGACAGTGTACGAGGGAAAATTCGATTACGCTTCTGGAGCTGTGTAAACAGTATGAGGTTCCTGTTACAACAGGAAGCGATGCCCATATGGATGTGGATGCCGGTAATTTCTGTAATGTAGAAGAAGTGCTTAAATACTGTGATTTCCCGGAAGAACTGGTCGTGACGACTGATTTTGAGAGACTGAAACCATACCTCAATCTGTATAAATATGGTGAATCTTAAATCTGTATAAAAAGGTGGACTTTACAAGTTTAGTGTGCTAAAATGTAACGGTAGTCATTTGACTGATAAAGGAGATCGGCAGTATGAGTAAGAAGATAAGAACAGAGGCGGTGGACTATCTGTTTAGCGCCATATTAAGTCTGGAAAACAAAGAAGAGTGCTATACTTTTTTTGAAGATATCTGCACAATCAATGAATTATTATCACTCTCCCAGCGGTTCGAAGTGGCGAAGATGCTAAGGGAACAGAAGACTTATCTGGAAATTGCAGAAAAGACCGGTGCTTCAACGGCAACGATCAGCCGTGTGAACCGTTCACTTAATTATGGAAATGACGGGTACGATATGGTGTTTGAAAGATTAGGACACAGCGAAAAGAGAGATGCGTGATGCATCTCTCTTTTTGTTTACGGAAACCATGAGACAGCTCAATTCCGATTACTTTTTAGGGGCCTTGCCGGACGGATCAGGCAATTCGTCAATGATCTTCTCGATCAGTAATTTCTTCACATAAACGTCGAAACTCAGACTGCATATAAAGGAAAACAGCTTCAGGTAATCCTTGTCTTCAACATCGATATCTTCAAAAGAGTCCTCGGCCCTCTTGTAAGCCGTTTTGAGCTCCTCTTTCAGTGGCTCAATCTGGGCCTTTTCCATTGCACATACTTCTTCATAAAGCTGTGTCATATCCAGTTCACTGGCAGAGTCGAAGTACTTGCTTGTGAGCGGCTTCATCAATGTCTCGATATCCTTGATGGAAAGGATATTCTTAAAGTAATAGATAAAAATCAGGACCAGTACATGTTCCTTTGTATACTTCTTCTTGACCGGCGGCGGAAGCAGATTGTTCTTGGCGTAATTGTTGATCATTGTCTTCGTCAGAATCTTGTCATCCTTGTACCGCTTGGTAGACTTAAGCTGGGCATCCATAAAGGTGGTTACCTGATCCATGTATAAATCTATATTCGGAATATCTCCCGGATGAATATAGTCAATGCGGGAGATGCTTTCTAAAATGCTGTTCAGCATATCGTTCGTATTAATCGTCATATTCTCACCTCAATATATTTATTATATAGTATTAAAAACTAGATGGCAAGTATTTTTTAACTACTAATACACTACTAATACACTGCGGACAAATTCAAAGTATTTTGAACAATTCTCTATATCAACCATGTGCATAAAAGTTATATGATGATAGCAGGGGGATAGTAACGGGATGTACAATGTACGTCCCGGGGCCCCGCCTGATATATGAACAGTAATGGAAAAAGTGACGGGAGGAATTGGAAATGTTAGTGACCCTGAAAGAGATATTGAATTTGTGTGAAGCGAAAGGCTGTGCCGTCGGTTCCTTTAATACGCCGAATCTGGAATCTATTATGGCGGTCATCGGCGCGGCGGAAGAATTAAATGTTCCGGTTATTATCCAGCACGCCCAAGTGCATGAAGAGATCATGCCGCTTGCGACAATCGGGCCGATCATGCTGGAGCTTGCGTCACAGGCGAAGGTGCCGGTGGCAGTCCATATTGATCATGGCGAAACTGTAGAGTACATATACCGCGCATTGAATCTGGGATTTACCTCTGTGATGTATGACGGCTCTACACTTCCATTCGAGGAAAATGCTGCAAATACGCGGCTGGTTGTCTCTCTGGCGAAAAGGACGGGGGCGTCTGTAGAGGCTGAAATCGGCTGTATGGGAAGGCGTGAGACAGGAGCTGGTTCTGCCGGGGCAGGAAATGATCCTGAAAAGATATATACAGATCCGGGAGAGGCAAAGCGGTTCGTAGAATTAACCGGGATCGACGCTCTGGCATGTTCTTTCGGGACAACCCACGGCGTCTATATCAGCAAGCCGAAGCTGGACTTCAGTGTTGTTGAAAAGGTCAGGAAGAACGCGGGAATTCCGGTCGTTATGCACGGCGGCTCGGGAGTAAGCCAGGAAGATTTCCGGACGGCCATCCAGAAAGGCGTCCGTAAAGTGAACTACTATACATACATGGCTATGGCCGGCGGCGAGACGATTGTCAATCAGTTCAGAATGGGATGTATCCCGGTTGAAAAAAACGGGAAAAAATATAAATACTGCTATTCCCTGATGGAAAGTGATAGGGATGTTCCGGTGATGTATCATGACATCGTGCAGTGGGGGACACAGGCTATGAAAGAGAATTGTAAGAAGGCAATGGAAATCTTTGCAATGAAATAGGGGAAGGAAGGGATGCTGTGCACATTTACGTGCAAGGCATCCCTTCCCTTTGTTTATGCAGGTGACAGGAAGTTTCTGCGGTTGATTTGCCTGTACTGCTTCGGAGGCATTCCTGTTGCCTTTTTGAATATGGTAATAAAGTAATTGTAGTCATTGAACCCACATTCTGCCGCGATTTCACTGATCCGCATTTCCGGACGGGAGACAAGCAGGCTCTCGGCCTTCGAAATACGCAGGCTGCGGATGTGGGCGGCTATGCCTGCACCGTAATTCTGGTTTGCGATCTCATAGAGCGTTGTCTTTCCAATCTGAAAATGTTCACAGATACTCTGAACATCGATTTCTTCCGTAAAATGTTTCATAATATATTCGTCGATCATGACAGGGAGTTCTTTCTGTCCGATGATTGCCATCCGCTCCAGACAGAGATAGGAAGCAACGGCCTGCAGGATGTGGGAGGCGGATTCTATGTAGCTTTCTGAGATCAGGGGGCGCTCCCAGCAGGCATCCTTCAGACGCTCCATGTCAACCTTGTAATCTTTGCAAAGCTTTTGTATATTTTCCCAGCCTTCTTCATGCGAAGAATAGGAGAAGACGTGGCCGAACAGCAGGTAGCCGATTACAATGTTGCCCATGTAGAGCGGGGCGATGCTTTCGGTCAGCTCGGAATGGCACTGGTAGGTAAACGGGGAATGCTGTCTGGAGGCTGTCTCGCAGGCAACCGCATCACAGCGGCGGCACTCTTTTTCAGCGGCAGGGTCCGTCCTTAAAAGCCGGCAGAAAGGAGCAATCTCTTCCGGATAAGCGGCCAGTTCCCGGAAGGTATCATCGAATACAGTGATCCGGATCTGGGTGAGCGTATAGAAGTCCTTGAGCAGAGAATTCAGTTTTGTCAGGTTGAAAGTGGAAATCATCGCGGTCCTCCTAAGTACGTGAAACAAGTTTTTCGTTTCGGAAGCGATCCCGGTTTTGCCAGAACGCAGTCCTTTCTTATTAGAATACCATGCGCGCGAACAAATTCAAAGTAAAAAGAACGGAATGCTATATATTGACGACAATCTTTCCGGTACAATGGGGATATAGATGAAAGGAGGCCGAATATGAAGAAAATGACATTTGCATTATGTTTCTGTAACAGAGGTTTTATGCCGGGAGAATTGATTTACGGCGCAAGAGAGGACATGGTTAAGGCGGTGACGGATGCCGGATATGAATACATAGCAATGGATGCCGGACTGACCAGATATGGGGGTGTTGAGACAAGAGAAGAAGGGCTCCTGTATGCGAAATGGCTGAAAGAGCATGAAGGACAGTACGATGGCGTCATATTTTCCATGCCGATCTTTGCGGACGAAAACGGAGCAATCACGGCACTTCAGGATGCAGGTGTGCCAATCCTGATGCAGGCATATCCGGATGAGCCGGGAAAAATGGATTTCGCACACCGAAGGGATGCCTACTGCGGTAAGTTTTCCGTGACAGATGTGTTCACACAATACCAGGTACCGTTTACGGTGATGAAGCCCCATGTTGTGCATCCGCTTTCTCCGGCATTTGCGGAAAATCTCAAAGATTTTGCGGCGGTCTGCCGGGTTGTAAACGGGATGAAACGTTTTAACGTGGGATGCCTTGGTGCGAGGACGACAGCTTTTAAAACGGTCAGATTCGATGAGATTACCCTGCAGAAATACGGGATTAACGTAGAGTCCTTTGATTTGTCTGAAGTCTTTTTCAAGGTAAACCAAAAGGCAGATGACGATAAAGCGGTGATAGAAAAGACAAAACGTCTGCAGAATTACACGGATTTTACGAAGGTGCCACAGAGCAATATGCTTACGCTGGCAAAGCTGGCAGTCGTAATTGATGAATATATCGAGGAATATAAGTTGGATGCGCTCACTCTGCGCTGCTGGAATGAAATGGAGACGATCCTGAGAGTCTGTCCGTGTGTCCTGCTCAGTGAGCTGAATGACAGGGGAATCCCGGCATCCTGCGAGATCGATATGTGTTCCGCGCTGACGATGCGCGCCATGAGCCTTGCCAGTGAAGAGCCGACAGCCGTTCTGGACTGGAACAATAATTACGGAACGGATGAGAACAAGGTGATCCTGTTCCACTGCGGGCCGGTGGCGCAAAGCCTGATGACGGGAAAAGGTACGGTTACAGAGCATAAGATGTTTGCAAAAGGAGACCCGGGATCAGGATGGGGCAGCAACGAGGGAAGAATCCGGCCGTTTGACATGACTTTTTCCAACTGCCAGACAAAGGACGGCAAAATCGTGGTATATGCGAGTGAGGCAAGGTTTACAGATGATCCGATAGAAGATAGTTTCTTCGGCTGCGGTGGTGTTGCAGAAATCCCGGGACTTCAGGATAAACTGATCAGACTGGCGCGGGGCGGGTTCAAGCATCATACGTCAGTCGGAGTAGGACATATGAAAGAGGTTCTGAAGGAAGCATTTACAACATATCTGCATTATGACTGGGTGGACCTGGATTAAAATCCGGGCGCACTTCACAGAGAAAACGAGGTGGATGTTATGAAAATAGCGGGGCTGGATATCGGTACAACCGGATGCAAGCTGACCGTATTTGACCAGACAGGAAAGTATCTCGATAAAGCGTATCAGGATTACCCTGTCACGAGAAAAAGTACAGAGCATGAAGTGGATGCAGAGGCGATCATGGAAGCTGTAATGTCTGTCATGAGCCTGATGGGGCACCGGTATCCTGATATTTCAGGAATCGGGGTGACCAGCTTTGGAGAGACATTCGTTCTGGCGGATGAAAACGGCGCGCCCCTCCATCCTGCCATGCTTTACACGGACCCACGTGGAGCCGGGGAGTGCCGGGAGCTGACTGAAAAAATGGATGGAAAGACCATTGCATCCATCACCGGGTTAAAACCCCATGAAATGTACAGCATTTCGAAGGTGATGTGGATGAAACGCAACAGGCCGGACGTGTATAATCGGGCAAAACATCTTTTCCTGATGGAGGATTATGTCGTATTCGGGCTGACTGGCACGGCCCAGATCGATTATTCACTGGCCTCGAGGACGATGGCTTTCGATATTACTTCTTTGAAATGGAGTGAGGAAATCTTTCGGATCGCGGACATTGATTTCAGCCTGATGTCGAAGCCGGTGCCGGCCGGAACCTCCGCAGGGTGCATACGGCCAGAGATTGCAGAGAGGACGGGACTTTCCACAGAGATGCAGATCATCTCCATCAGCCATGACCAGGTAGCGGCGGCAGTCGGCTCCGGTGTGTTCGACTCTGCAAAGGCAGTGGACGGCGCCGGGACCGTGGAGTGCATCACCCCTGTGTACGACGGCCTTCCGGAACTGGAGGTGATGTATGCCGGGAACTATGCGGTAGTTCCCTATGTAATTCCGGGGAAATATGTCTGCTATGCATTTTCCTACACGGGCGGCGCCCTGATCCAGTGGTGTGTGGATACACTTGCGAAAAAGGAAAAAGAACTGGCAGCCAAAGAGGGGATTTCCGTGAATGAATATCTGGAGGGGGATGCAAAGGAACCCACAGGACTACTGGTGCTGCCACATTTTGCCGGGGCCGCGACACCATACATGGATACCGGCTCAAAAGGGGCAGTCATCGGGCTGACGGCAGGAACCACAGTCAGAGATATTTACCGTGCCTGCATGGAAGGCGTGGTTTACGAGATGCTTGTGAATATGGAATGCCTGAAGGATTCCGGCATTCATTTTGATATGCTTCATGCGACCGGGGGCGGTGCCAAATCTGAGGTGTGGATGCAGATGAAGGCGGATATGCTCAATATCCCGATTACCGCGTTAAAAACGGCGGATGCCGGGACGGTGGGAAGTGCCATGCTGACCGGAATTGCAGTCGGTTGTTTTGAGAATCTGGAGGATGCGGCTGCACATATGGTGGAACGGAAGAAAGTGTATACACCTGATCCACAGATGCATGAAAAATACATCGAAGTGTATCAACGTTACCGCAGGCTATATCAGGCGGTACGCCCGCTTGTGTAGAGTTTGTGCGGGAACTGGGAAAACATGACGGCAGGCCTCATCACCGGAGGTGTATTTTAGCAGGCCTGTGTCGTATCTGTTAACTGGCAGACAGTTAGAAAGGCGGTAAGAAATGATGAATCCATATATAGGACACGATTCCCAGATTTATGGAATAGAGGAACACCGGTTAGTGGGCGGAAAGGGTGACGGGATGCGCCTGCTGGAAGTGACGAATGGCAAGGGGCTGGAGCTGACAGTCTCACTGGACCGCAGCGCAGATATATCCAGACTGCGTTACCGGGGCATAAATATGTCTTATTTTTCACCGTGTGGATATGTGGCACCGGCATATTATGACTCAAAAGAAGACGGATGGCTGAAATCTTTTACGGCCGGATTCCTGACGACATGCGGACTTCAGGCAGTGGGGGCGCCCTGCACAGACGACGGGGAGGTACTGCCGCTGCACGGCTCCATTGCGAATACGCCTGCGGAGGCCGCATACTGGTTCGAAGAAGACGGGGAGCTGGTGATACGGGCAGTGATAAAAGACGAGGGCATCTTTGCACGGAAACTCCGCCTGAACCGTGAGATCCGTGTCAGCCTTGAGGAAAATGAATTTACCATAAAGGATACGATTGAGAATACGGGTGACAGCAGGACCCCGATGGAAATCTTATACCATATGAACATGGGATACCCCCTGCTGGACGAGGATAGTATTGTGGAAATCCCTTCCTATGAAGTGACCGCACGTGATGACCATGCTGCGGAGGATCTGGATAACTGGATGAAGATGATAAAGCCGGAAGCCGGATATGTGGAACGCTGTTATTATCATAAATTCCGGGAAGAAGGAAGGGCATCTATCTTTCAGCCGAAACTGAATCAGGGACTGGAGATTCTGTTCGATTCGAAGGAATTGGACGCATTTGTTGAATGGAAAATGATGGGTGTCAGGGACTATGTTCTGGGACTGGAATGCGGCAACTGTTATCCGGACGGGCGGGATGTCATGCGCCGGAGTGGAATGCTGAAATTTCTGGAGCCGGGGGAAAAGAAGGTTTATAACGTGAAAGTGCGTATGATGTGATGTGTATAAACAGGCGGGTCCTCCCATTGGCAAAAGTGTCTGCATTTATTAAAAAATATCTGTCAGCTATGTGGAACCTGACGAAATTGCAAAAAGTACTTACACACACTGTAAACATCTGTTAGAATAACAGCATCTTAAGTGAGAGCAGTTCCTATTAAAAAACGGGGACTACTGTAACTGAATAAAGATTAAATGAGAATGGTAGTGAAGATTATAGTCCTATAATTGTAACGAAAGTTATGAGATGGTCTGTATTTTCGCTGCCTTTTTTGCTGTTTAAAATTCGGTAAAGGCTTAAGACAACAGGTATGCATAAAAATAGTGAGTATGAGACAGGAGGAACAAAAACATGCCAAAAACAAAATTTCAGGAAATTATTTTTACAATTATTATGGTGATTGTAATGGTATACGCACTTGTTGTGTATAATATCTCTCTGGATAAAGGGGGATTAACAAACGAGGTCTTTTACATCGCTCTCGGGGAGCTTGTTATTATGGGGATCGTGGGTTTTATTCTGGAGATGCTGATCGCCGGACCGCTTTCAAAAAAGCTGGCCTTCAGACTGGTGACGCCGGGGAAGGATAAGCCGATTTTCGTGATCCTTGCTGTATCCGCAATGACAGTCTGCCTGATGTGTCCGATGATGAGTTTTGTCGCAACTGTTCTGTTCAAAGGAGTGGATTCACAGCTGGTATCAAAATGGATTCAGACATCTGTAATGAACTTTCCGATGGCATTGTGCTGGCAGATCTTCTTCGCGGGCCCGTTTGTGAGATGGGTCTTCGGGCACCTTTTCCCGGAAAAAGATTTAGAGCTGGCTGCGGAGGCAGAATAAAAAGCAGAATAAAAATAAAAGCAGGTACACATGATGAGAGGACAGAATAAATTGAAACAGGAGGATCTAAATCAATGACTACAAGAAATATTCAGTTTTCTAATATGGAAGAAGTTATGGACTTCTGCAGTGTATGCAAGAATATAAAAGCAGATATTGATGTCAGACATAAGAATAAATGGATTGACGCAAAATCACTTCTCGGCCTGATGAGCCTTGATCTGGGAGAAAAACTGGAGCTCGTTGTGTACGGGGAGGAGACAGAAAATGTGGACAAATATTTCTCAGGATATTATTCCTGATTTCAGGCTGAGTATAATGAATTGTCAAACACACCCGGGGAAACCTACAGAAATTTTCATAAAGTTAAGAGCAGGTCAGCGGCAGCAGCACGCTGGCCTCTTTTTTGTAAGGTACAGTCTGAATAGTAATCTATTTTCTGTATTATAATGATGACTTAACAGTTTTACGTGACAGGACAAGGATTTTATATTATAATCACATAGGTGAGAACCCGGAGCATCAGGAGTTTTTTCCGGGACAAAGAATGAGTTTTGTGCATGGCAGACGGGAGATACATATGAGCATATACGATACTTTAAATGAACAGCAGAGAGAAGCGGTATTCCACACAAATGGGCCACTTTTGATACTGGCAGGAGCCGGATCAGGAAAAACGAGAGTGCTGACCCACAGGATTGCTTATTTAATAGAAGAAAAGGGTGTGAATCCGTGGAACATTCTGGCAATTACATTTACAAACAAGGCCGCGGGAGAGATGCGTGAGCGTGTGGATAAACTGGTCGGTTTCGGTTCGGAAAGCATCTGGGTGAGTACATTCCACTCAACCTGTGTGAGAATTCTGAGAAGACATATCGACAGACTTGGATATGATAATAATTTTACGATTTATGATGCAGACGACCAGAAAACACTGATGAAGGATGTATGCAGACTGATCGATATTGATACAAAGGTTTACAAGGAACGGAATCTGCTAAGTGCGATTTCTTCTGCGAAAGACGAATTGATCATGCCGCAGGAATTCGAACTGAATGCGGGTGGGGACTATGGAAAGCAGAAAATCGCGAAGGTTTACCGGGAGTATGAAAAGCAGCTCCGCGCGAATAACGCACTTGATTTTGACGACCTGCTTGTGAAGACGGTGCAGTTGTTCCAGACCCAGCCGGATATTCTGGAGTATTATCAGGAACGTTTCCGCTATATTATGGTGGATGAGTATCAGGATACGAATACGGTCCAGTTCAAGTTTGTGAGCCTTCTTGCGGGAAAATACAAGAATCTGTGCGTGGTAGGTGATGACGACCAGTCTATCTACAAGTTCCGCGGGGCAAACATCAAGAATATACTGAACTTCGAGCAGGAATACCATGACGCCAGAGTGATCAAGCTGGAACAGAATTACCGGTCCACCGGCAATATTCTGAATGCGGCAAATGCCGTGATCAGAAACAATGTGGGCCGTAAGGATAAGTCTCTTTGGACGGAAAACGGGGAAGGCGAGAAGATTCAGCTGCGCCAGTTTGATACCGGGTATGATGAGGCAGATTTTATTGCAGGGGATATTAAGAAGAATGTCAGCAACGGTGCTGCTTATAACGACCATGCCATCTTATACCGTACGAATGCCCAGTCACGTCTGTTCGAGGAGAAATTTGTGGCTGCAAATATTCCGTATAAAATCGTAGGAGGCATCAATTTCTATGCGCGCCGCGAGATCAAAGACCTTCTGGCATATTTAAAGACCATTGACAATGGGAAGGACGATCTGGCGGTAAGGCGTATTATCAATGTCCCGAAGCGGGGAATCGGACTGACGACGATCAACAGAGTGCAGGAATCGGCCCTGGAAAGAGAAATCGGTTTTTATGAAGCACTTCAGGGACTGGACCTGATCCCGAATATCGGGAGGAGTACTGCAAAGCTAGACTCCTTTGTGGCATTGATTGAATATTTCAAGGGATTTGCCCAGAACGAGAGCATTTCTGACCTGATGAAAGAAATCATTGAAAAGACAGGCTATGTGGAAAATCTGGAGGCTGAGGACAAGGAAGATGCCCAGACGAGGATTGAAAATATCGATGAGTTGTTAAGTAAGATTGCCGCGTATGAGGAAAAATGTGCAGATGAGGATGAGAAGCCTACCCTGAGCGGTTTTCTGGAGGAGGTAGCTCTGGTTGCAGATATTGACAGTCTGGATGAAGCACAGGATTACGTCATCCTGATGACATTACATAGTGCAAAAGGTCTGGAATTCCCCCGTGTTTATCTGGCGGGGATGGAAGACGGACTTTTCCCGAGCTATATGACCATCACATCAGATGACAATGAAGATCTGGAAGAGGAGCGCAGGCTCTGCTATGTAGGAATCACACGTGCCGAGAAGGAACTGACAGTCAGCTGTGCGAGAAGAAGAATGATCCGCGGGGAGACGCAGTACAATAAAACATCCCGTTTCCTGAAAGAAATCCCATCCGAACTGATGGAAAACGGGAATACGTTCGAGGAAGATGTCGAAATGCCGACCCAGAATGCTTATTTTCAGGCAAAACAGGCGTTCAAACAGAAAGCCTTCACCACAGGTAAAACAGCAAAACAATTTGCTGTTTCGAAGGAAAAGGGACTCGACTATACGGTTGGAGACAGGGTCAGACACATAAAGTTCGGCGAAGGGCTGGTAACCGATGTAACTGAGGGTGGCCGTGACTTTGAAGTGACGGTACAATTTGACTCCGCCGGAGTTAAAAAAATGTTTGCATCATTTGCACGCCTTCAGAAAATAAGTTAAAGGGTTACAATTTTTGCAATTAAAATGAAAATTTGGCATAAATGAGTAGTAATCTGAAAATGATAGTGATATAATAACTTAAAGTAAACCTGTATTGATAAGACGGGGAAAGGACGTGGATAATATGAGCAAAGTAGAGGAATTAATCGCTGAAACAAAACTGAATGAATTACTGCGTAAGAAAGAAGACGAAAAGCAGAAAAATACAGTACTCTGGGTTCTGGCAATCGTTGGAGCTGTAGCGGCAGTAGCTGCTATTGCATATGCAGTATACCGTTTCTTCACACCAGATTATCTGGAGGATTTTGAAGAAGATTTCGATGATGATTTTGACGATTATTTTAGTGAGGAAGACCAGGTATAGAAAACCAAATACCAAAAGGGAATCCTGGAATCAAGGCCCTGCGGGCTGGCCAGCTGTTAAGGCTTAAGGCTATGGAATGAATAAAGCGAATAATGGACAGGATGTGGAGCTTACTGCACCCTGTCTATTTTTACGTTATAAGAAACAAAGGTTATAGGACTGGAGGCAGAGATGAAAAAAGGACAAGTATATGAAGGCACGATCGAAAAGGTGGAATTCCCCAATAAAGGCCTTGTTTGGATCGCAGAGGAAAAACGCTATGTGACAGTAAAAAATGGAATCCCGGGGCAGAAGATCCGTTTCGTTGTCAATAAATTTAAAAGAGGAAATGCAGAAGGGCGGCTTCTGGAAGTCATGGAAAAGTCCCCTCTGGAAAAAAGGGACCCTGTCTGCAGCATATTCCCTGCCTGCGGCGGCTGCATGTATCAGACCATGCCTTATGAGGAACAGCTGAAAATGAAGGCACAGCAGATAAAAGAAATAATCGATTCGGCCGTAAAAACAGAATATGAATTCGAGGGAATTCAGGCAAGCCCGAAGGAATTCGAGTACCGTAACAAGATGGAGTTTTCCTTTGGCGACGAATACAAAGACGGCCCCCTTTCACTGGGCCTCCATAAAAAAGGCAGTACCTACGATGTACTCACGGCCGGAGATTGCAGGCTTGTGCACCCGGACATGAACCGTATCCTTCTCTGCGTGCTGGAGTATTTCAAAGAAAAAGGCGCCGGCTATTACAAAAAAATGCAGCACGAAGGATACCTCCGCCATTTACTGGTGAGACGGGGAGACACAACCGGAGAAATTCTGGTGAATCTGGTGACAACCACACAGGAAGAGTACGACCTGCAACCATTGGTTGATAAACTTCTGGCTCTGGAGTTGGAAGGCAGGATTGTTGGAATCTTGCACATTCTTAATGATTCACTTTCTGATGTGGTACAGAGTGATGAGACTCGGATTCTTTACGGACAGGATTACTTTTATGAACAAATCATGGGAATGGAATTTAAAATCACGCCATTTTCCTTCTTCCAGCCCAATTCCAGAGGCGCCGAAGTCCTGTATAATACCGTGCGCGAATATATCGGGGACATCAAGGACATGACGGTATTCGACCTGTTCAGCGGGACCGGCACCATTGCCCAGGTACTCGCCCCTGTGGCAAAACAGGTCATCGGAGTAGAGATCGTCGAGGAGGCCGTTGAGGCCGCACGTGAGAACGCAAAAAGAAACGGTCTGGATAACTGCAGGTTCATTGCAGGGGATGTGTTCAAAGTTTTAGATGAGATAGAAGAGAAGCCGGATGTGATTGTGCTCGACCCGCCGAGGGACGGGATACACCCGAAGGCACTGCCGAAGATACTGGACTATCAGGTGGATAAGATCGTGTATATCTCCTGTAAAGTAACAAGCCTGGCGCGGGATTTGGAGATGATGCAGGGGCGGGGGTATGAAGTTGTCAAGTGCGTGGGGGTGGATCAGTTTTGTGAGACGGTGCATGTAGAGACGGTCGCGCTTTTGACCCGTAAATAGGCGGATTGGCAATAGATTTATCCAACAAAATAAGTGTTTTGTCTACCATTTGCCTACCCTTTTTTCATGGGGTAGGCAGAATTATTTAACAGCTCTTTCAAAAATTTCAACGGCGTTGTTTTGCAGTTTATCCGTATTAAAGACATACCTCTTTAGGGTGGTTTTAATATCTTTGTGTCCCAGCCGTTCCATAACCGTTCTTGGCCAGGCTCCATTTTCAGCAAGTATGGTTCCGTGGGTATGGCGCAGGCAGTGGTGATGGAATAATGGATTGTTTAGGGAATAGTGAATTACCCTGGCGCAGTATTTAAACGTGTCTGTGTTTGTTAGCTCACTGTTCTCTTTAACAGCATCGGGCCATATTTCCTTATAAGGCACCAAAATATCAGCCCTAGCCTGAACGATAGTTTCGTTGTCATCCAAATAAGTCTTCAAATAATACGGACCATATTTCAGCATGTTTTTCTTTCTAGTCAATATTTCATTTAATAATTCATTCTCTATCTTAATTGTACGGAAAGAGTCATGTTTGGGATTACAGAAAACCTACCTTTTATCATCACGTTTTTGCATTTGGTGGCTTATTAATAGAGTTCTATTCTCAAAATCAATATCTTTTAGCAGATCAATACCATAACTTTCGCCTATGCGTGTCCCGGCGTAAAAACCTGTCATCAAGGGCAGATAAAAGTGTGTGTCAGAAAAGTATGAAATAATTTTCTCCTATTCTTCAAGAGGTAGTATATAATCAGTTTTTGCTTGTGCATCTTGGTTTATTGGGACTTTCGGCACTTTTACATAGTCACAGGGATTGTATTTTATATATTTACGCGGTTGCACGGCATAGTTTAAAGCCCCAGACAGGCAAGCCAACGCATTAGAAATCATGCTTTTAGACAGTCCCTTTTTGATTTTTAAATCATCCACCCAAAGCTGAATGATATCGGACTTCAGTGAGGCAAGACGATATTTTCCCATAAAGGGTTTTATATGGATTCGTATTTTACTTTCATAATCTCTCTGAGTATTATACGAGAGATGCTTTTGAACATAGTTTTTAAACCAATAATCCAGATAATCTGCAACTGAAATTGTTGAGGGTTTGAAGACTCTGCTGGATTGATCGTATTCTGCCTTTGCTTTAGTTCTAGCTGTTATGGCATCTGCCTTTGTCCTGAATCCACCCTTAGAAATAGGATTACGCTTTCCACCAATGCGTGCCCCTTCAAAACTATATTCCCATGTTTTACCTCTTTTTCTTGTTCTTAATTCTCCCATTGTACCTTCCTCCTAGTATAAAATAGTGTATAAAAAAGCTGAATTGAAAAAGTAAATTCCAGTGCAGGACTAAAT
>NZ_QUGN01000017.1:0-119543 GCF_003479085.1 Clostridium sp. AF19-22AC
TTTACTCTCGCACAGTTGATATTTACTCTTTCATATATTAGTGATACGGTTATGTCTCCTTCTGACAGCAGTAGAAGGAGATTTTATGAGCAAATATATTCCCGGTAACCAGAAACATCTTACCCTTGAAGACCGTATATACATTGAAAACTCTCTGAACAAAGGCTGTACCTTCAAGGACATTGCCAAATACCTGTGTAAGGATCCCACTACCATCTCGAAAGAAGTCAAGGCACACCGTTTGTCGGACTGGTATCATAAGGGTACTTTTTACAATGCAAAAAACTTCTGTATCCATCGGTATCACTGTAAAAAAACCAATGCTTGTGGGAAGCTTCTCGTCTGCGGTATCAAATGCGCTTCCTGTCCCACCTGTAACCAGACCTGCACCGATTTTGAGCGGGAACGCTGCTCCAGACTTGATAAAGCCCCTTACGTCTGTAATGGCTGTGACAAGAAGATCAGCCACTGTACCATCGCACACAAATATAAATATGATGCCCGGTTTGCAGACAGAAAATACCGTGAGAAACTCTGCGGTTCCCGTGCCGGAATCAACATGACAAAACGCGAACTCCACCAAAAGGATATGATCATCACTCCTTTAATCGAGCAGGGGCAGTCACCCTATCAAATCGCCACAAATCATCCGGAACTGGATATGTCTGTGCGCACCATATACACCTATCTTGACAACGGATTATTCACAGCCAGGAACATTGACCTAAAACGCAAGCCTAAGTTCAAACCGCGCAAATGCCATAAAACACAGATCACAGACCGGTCTGTTTTTACGAATCGGACTTATACGGATTTTCAGTTATTGGATCCTGATGTTCATGTAGAAATGGATACGGTCCATTCTTCACGGGAATCGAAGAAGACACTGTTAACCTTCTTTTTCCCGAAAGAAAAACTCTTTTTGGCATTCCTGATGAACCGCTGTACAAAAGGCGCTGTACGTCTTGTTTTTGATCATCTGGAAAAACGTCTTGGAACCTATGAATTCCTTTCCCT
Organism: Clostridium sp. AF19-22AC; assembly: GCF_003479085.1. Classification (NCBI taxonomy): domain Bacteria; kingdom Bacillati; phylum Bacillota; class Clostridia; order Eubacteriales; family Clostridiaceae; genus Clostridium; species Clostridium sp. AF19-22AC. Next base: position 1,018 of record NZ_QUGN01000017.1, read on the forward strand.
GTTTGAATATCTGCTTACAGACAGAGGTTCTGAATTCGGCGATCCAGAGGCACTTGAAACAGGTGTGGAAGGGATCCAGCGTACCAGCATTTATTATTGTGACCCTATGAGAAGCGGCCAGAAAGGCGGTGTGGAAAATGCCCACACCATGCTCCGCATGGTACTCCCTAAAGGGACAAGCTTTGAGTACCTGACTCAATGGGATGTGAATCTGATTGTGAACCACATCAACTCCACTCCCAGGAAAAGTCTGGATGGAAAAACACCTTATGACGCTGCCTTGGAATCATTCGGTGAAAATACCCTGAAAGCACTTCAGCTTAAGCGCATTTCACCCGATGAGGTTCATCTGACGCCTAAGCTGATTCACTTTAACCACTAACTAACTTATAAAAATCTGCTGTCGGAGTGGAAGTAAACTTTTCACATTTTTTGAATGTGGCTGGTGGAATTTAGTCTCACACACAGAATTCCAGCAGCCCGTTTGCCATATCCTGAAATCGCATTTTTTATAAGAAGTTAGCCTAATTATAGCAGATATCTGGAATCTTTACGTTAAAAACCTCATAATTTAGGCCGAATTTTAAAGACCGGTGGAATTTAGTCCTGCACTGGAATTTACTTTTTCAATTCAGCACTCTTTCCTATTTCTCAATTAGTTTTTCCCCGATTTTAAAACAGTCAAAAGTAGCAAAATAATCAGCCGGCGTCTCCGCACGGCGGATCAGCTCTGCTGTCCCGTCTTCCTTTAACAGCACCTCTGCCGACCTTAACTTGCCATTATAATTATATCCCATAGAAAATCCGTGGGCCCCCGTGTCATGAATCACCAGATAGTCTCCCATATCGATCTCCGGAAGCATCCTGTCTATTGCAAACTTATCGTTATTCTCACACAGTGATCCGGTCACATCATACTTGTGGTCATTCGGGCATTCTTCCTTCCCCAACACCGTAATGTGGTGATAGGCACCATACATTGCCGGGCGCATCAGGTTCACAGCGCAGGCGTCAACACCAATATAATCCTTATGTGTATGCTTTTCATGGATCGCTTTTGTTACAAGGCACCCGTAGGGTCCCATCATATAGCGTCCAAGTTCAGTATATATCGCCACATCCCCCATTCCTGCCGGCACGAGGACTTCCTCATAGACTCTGCGCACACCGTCTCCGATGATACGGATATCGTTCGGTTCCTGATCCGGTGTGTACGGAATACCGATTCCGCCGGAGAGATTGATAAACTTAATATGCACCCCTGTCTCTTTCTGGAGGCGCACCGCCTGTTCAAACAGCACCTTTGCAAGCATCGGGTAATAATCATTCGTTACAGTATTGCTTGCCAGGAAAGCATGAATCCCAAATTCCTTCGCACCTTTACTCTTCAGAATCTTAAATGCCTCTACAATCTGCTCTGTCGTCATACCATACTTGGAATCCCCCGGATTATCCATGATATCATTGCTGATCTTAAACAATCCGCCCGGATTGTAACGGCAGCTGATCGTCTCAGGAATATGCCCGATCGTCTCCTCAAGAAAATCAATATGCGTGATATCATCCAGATTAATGATTGCTCCAAGCCTGTCAGCCATAGCGAATTCCTCCGCAGGCGTATCATTAGATGAAAACATGATATCCTCCCCGCGCACCCCTATGGCATCGGAAAGCATCAGTTCCGTATAAGAAGAACAGTCACAGCCGCAGCCATATTCCTTTAAAATGTCAATCAAAAACGGGTTGGGCGTCGCTTTTACCGCAAAATACTCTTTATATCCCGGGTTCCAGGAGAACGCCTCCTTCAAAGCTTTTACATTTTCCCGGATCCCTTTCTCATCATAGAGATGAAAAGGCGTCGGAAACTCTTTCACAATCTCTTCAAGCTGCTCTTTTGTTACAAATGGCTCTTTTTTCATCTTCCTTCTTCTCCTCTGCATATTTCTATTAATTTAATCTCATTGGCCAAAGCCGTTTTGAATACCAGCACAAAATTATTCTGTCCCGAATACAGGCATGTGTTCATACTTCCCTTCCCGTATTCTCCCGACAGCACATACTTCGAATCCGTAATCAGTCCGATCTGCTTTCCCTTATCCTCTGTCAGGTAGACCCTTGCACCGTCCATCCCAAATAGGCCGTCCGTAATGATTACGACCTTCTTTTCCTCACTGGCCAGCTGCTTTAATTCGTTCTGAAACTCTCCCAGAACCTGCACTGCACAGGACAAATACACCCGTTCCTTCGCGGAGGCGATCAGATTCTTAACCTTATCCCTAATATTTGCCTCTCCCTCAATCGTAATATACCCTTCCTCATCTACCTGACCTTCTGGAAGATTGCGGACCATCCATTCTTCCTCAGCCTTCATCCGTCTGATGCAGTTCTCACAAAACTCCTCCAGCCTGACAGGTATGTATCTCTTCGCGGATTCCTCCACCAGATACGCCGCACCCTTTTCCACGAGCCCGGCCAGAGAACTGTAAGCATTAGACCGGGAGATTCCGGCCTCCTTAGCCACCTCATATCCCGTCTGCTTTCCCTTAAGCAAAAGCTTCTGGTAAACCAGTGCCTCCTGTCTGGTCAGTCCGAAATGAAGCAAATACCCGGCAAACAACTGCTCATCCATTTCATCCCCTCCAGTCAACACTTATCTTTGCATTTTCTAGTAGTACTGTATAGGAACACTATACACGATTGTGTCTGTGATGTCAATACAAGAAAAGAGTCCCGCTTGCGTAACTAGCGCCTTCGACGGCCACATCGCGACATCTGCCGTATACGCCGCAGTGCGCATCCCGCCGGGAGGCCTTTTTATTTCATGGGACGTCCCCCGATGAAATGAAAAAGGACAACCCTGTGGCTGTCCTTGATTATCACGAGTTCTTACTCGATTGTTGCAATTCTCATCATATTGCTGACCCCGCTTTTTTCCTTTCTGACGCTCGGTGAAGGAATTCCCGCAGTCAGTACTACAACATCGCCAACCTCGATATACTGCTTCACAAGTGCAAGTTCAATCGCACCGCTGCAGATGTCTTCAGTCGTATTAAATTCCAGTGACTTCAGTGGTCTGACTCCCCAGTAAATGGACATCCTGCGCAGTGTCCTCTCATTCGGGGTCACACCGAGCACTTCCTGTTTCGGTTTCAAGTTGGAAACGACTCTTGCAGTGGCACCTGACACGGACGGAGTGATAATACACTTCGCGTTCAGATTGGCTGCCGCAAGGACGGAGGAATAACCGATTGCGCTGGACACGCCGGTTTTTAAATGTTCCCCTGCCTTTTCGAGGATAATATCATAGTCCAGATGCTGCTCTGTGTTCTCGATAATATGAACCATCATCTGCAGTGCCTCAACCGGATATTTTCCCTGTGCAGTCTCACCGGAAAGCATTACTGCGTCTGTCCCGTCATAAACCGCATTGGCAACATCCGTCACCTCGGCCCTTGTCGGGCGCGGGTTACGGATCATAGAATCCAGCATCTGGGTTGCCGTAATTACAGTCTTAAAATTGTTGTTTGCCTTCTGGATCATCATTTTCTGCAGATATGGAACCTCCTCGGCCGGTATTTCTACACCCAAATCTCCGCGGGCTACCATGATACCATCCGCTGCACGGATGATCTCATCAATATTCTGGATTCCCTCTGCATTCTCAATCTTCGCGATAATCGGAATATAAGGTGCCTTCAGTTCCTTTAAATAAGCTTTGATCTCCAGCACACACTCTGCATTTCTTACAAAGGAGGCTGCAATAAAGTCCACATCCTGCTCAACGCCAAACTTGATATCTTCCTTGTCTTTATCTGTAATAGCCGGCAGTCTGACAGGAACGTTCGGTACGTTGACACCCTTGCGCTCACCTAACTCACCGCCGTTGACTACGATACAGTTGATCTCCCTGTCTGTCTTGCTCACCACTTCCAGTCCGATCAGCCCGTCATCAATCAGGATTGTCTTGCCTTTATCAACATCGTCCACCAGTCCGTCATATGTGATGGAAACCTTCTTATCATCTCCCTCTATCTCATCGATCGTCAGTGTAAAAGCAGCACCTGTGTTAAGTGTCACCTTTTTCCCATCTTTCAGGAGCCCTGTACGAATTTCCGGTCCCTTTGTATCCAAAAGGATCGCAGTATTGGCATGTTCCTCTTCCCTTAGCTGCTTCAGCATATCCATTCTGCCTTTATGCTCTGCATGGTCACCGTGTGAAAAATTAAAACGGGCCACATCCATGCCATTCTGAATCAGCTTTCTCATCAGTTCCCTGTCATTTGTATTCGGTCCCATTGTACAAACTACTTTTGTTTTCTTCATTCTTTCATGTCTCCTTCTTACCCTGCTGCTTTTTTCTTAATTACCGCGAGCAGCGAGCCAAAACCAAGTTAGCCTGGTCTTGCCGGCTGCCGCGAGGGTCAAATATTCCCCAGCTTGCTTCGAGGTCTTTGACTTTCTAATACGCCGCGGCGTATCATAATATCTGCCCGGACTACTTCACATGCTGGTGCGTAAACAAATGGTCCTGACAGTATTCATAGTTTCCTTTACATTTGGAACAGAATCTGAATTCCAGAGTCGGGTCATCCAGTTCCGTACGCCCGCACACCGCACACCTGTGGCGTGCTCCTCCCGGATAGGTCATGTGGGGCCTTGACTGCTGCTTAAACTGCTTCTTCCTCGCCTGTTCCTTTGGAGAATATGGCTTCATATTCCTGCTTGAGAAAAAGAAAATCACAAAGTTCAGCAAAGATGCCAGTATTGCAACCCGGATGGCTGCATTTCCCCTCACCATCGAATACAGGATCATGACTGCATAGACAAGCGCCATCCATTTTATTTTAATCGGCAGGATGAAATACAGCATAAGCTCCATATCCGGATAGCTTGCCGCGAATGCAAGGAAAATAGACATATTGATATAATATGTGCTGAAAAAGATACCTACGCTTACGCCGCCACCTGACACGAAATACAGAATAAATGCGCCGATTACTGTAAACAAAATTCCAGAAAAAATATATACATTATACCTGAATGCCCCCCATGTGCGTTCCAGGGCATTCCCCAATGAGTAATAAAGCATCAGCATAATTATGATTGTTAAAAGATTTCCATTTGGCGGTATCAGCACCCATGACACAAGCCGCCATACCTGTCCTCTTAAAATCAAAGCCGGTTCCAGTGTGAGCCAGTTCAATAGACTTGGCATCATTAAATAGATTCCATACCCGATCACATAGCCGCCGATCAGGTACATCGTCAGATTATGAATCGCATGGCGTCCGAATTTTTTTTCTAACTTATTCAACCAGTTCAATGACATCGTTCTCCTTATAATTTATTTTCTCATTCATGAAGTAATTGTACAGTCCACCTCTTTGTTTGTCAAATATATGTTGGCTTTTTTCTGTTATCATTTTGTTAAATTTTATAAACTTTATCGAAATAAACTGCCATCCTGCATAATAATGCCAATTGTGTTTTTCCCTTTCATGTCGTATAATGTAAATTGTTGTAAAAACATGAACTACATTTAATAAGAAGTAACAGACATATACTAGTAAAGAGCCTGCATCACGCATGCTCTGGAGGATGAGGAAAATATTATGAGCTTACATGAATTACATACCTTAGGAATTGACATTGGCTCGACCACTGTCAAAATTGCAATTCTCAACGGTGATAACGAAGTACTTTTTTCCGACTATGAACGGCATTTTGCCAATATACAGGAAACATTGTCCGACCTGCTTGGAAGAGCGATCTACAAACTGGGACCGATCCGTGTCTCACCAGTTATCACAGGGTCCGGCGGGCTGACTCTGGCAAAACATTTAGGAGTGCCATTTGTACAGGAAGTAATCGCCGTATCAACCGCGCTGCAGGACTATGCACCGCAGACAGACGTTGCCATCGAGCTTGGCGGAGAAGATGCCAAGATCATTTACTTTGAAGGAGGCAGTGTCGAACAGCGTATGAACGGCGTTTGTGCCGGAGGCACCGGTTCCTTTATTGACCAGATGGCATCTCTTTTACAGACAGATGCAGCCGGTCTGAATGATTATGCAAAAAATTATAAAGCACTCTATTCAATCGCCGCACGATGTGGTGTATTTGCGAAATCTGACATCCAGCCCCTGATCAACGAGGGTGCTGCTAAAGAAGACCTGGCTGCCTCTATTTTTCAGGCTGTTGTCAATCAGACCATCAGTGGTCTGGCATGCGGGAAACCAATCCGCGGGCATGTAGCGTTTTTAGGAGGGCCGCTCCATTTCCTCTCTGAACTGCGCACAGCATTTATCCGTACTTTAAACCTGGACGATGAGCATATCATCGCCCCGCACCATTCCCACCTGTTTGCAGCAATCGGTTCCGCACTGAATTCAAAAAAAGACGTAAATGTCGCACTGCAGGAGATTCAGGAGCGTCTGGCCGGCAAGATTAAGATGGAATTCGAAGTAGACCGTATGGATCCGCTGTTTGCGACTACTGCGGAATACGAGTCCTTTATCAGCCGCCATGCAAAGCACCAGGTACCGGTCAAGGATCTGGCTACTTACCGCGGGAAAGCATTCCTCGGGATCGACGCCGGTTCCACTACGACAAAAGCAGCACTGGTCGGTGAGGACGGAACCCTTCTATACTCCTTTTACAATAACAATGAGGGGGACCCTCTCGGCACGACGATCCGTGCAATCAAAGACATCTACAGCCAGCTTCCCGAAGAGGTGGATATCGTCCATTCCTGCTCAACCGGTTACGGTGAGGCACTGATCAAGTCCGCCCTCCTTCTCGACGAAGGCGAGGTTGAGACTGTCTCCCACTACTACGCGGCATCCTTCTTCGAACCGGATGTAGACTGCATTCTGGATATCGGCGGACAGGACATGAAGTGTATCAAGATTAAAAATCACACCGTAGACAGTGTACAGCTCAATGAGGCCTGCTCCTCAGGCTGTGGTTCCTTCATCGAGACCTTTGCCAAGTCGCTGAACTATTCTGTGGAAGACTTTGCGCAGGAGGCCCTGTATGCAAAGAACCCGATCGATCTGGGCACCCGCTGTACCGTATTTATGAATTCAAAAGTAAAGCAGGCACAGAAAGAAGGCGCTGAAGTTGCCGACATCTCTGCCGGCCTTGCTTATTCTGTCATTAAAAACGCATTGTTTAAGGTAATCAAAGTATCCGATGCATCTGAACTTGGAAACCATATTGTTGTACAGGGAGGAACCTTCTACAACAATGCCGTTCTGCGCAGTTTCGAGAAAATCGCAGACTGCGAGGCCATCCGCCCGGATATTGCCGGGATCATGGGGGCCTTTGGCGCAGCCCTGATCGCCAGGGAACGTTATGTGGAGTGTGAAGGAACTACGATGCTTCCGATAGACGAAATCGAAGCTCTGGAATACAGCACGACCATGACAAAATGTAAAGGCTGTACAAACAACTGCCGACTGACGATTAACCATTTCAGCGGAGGCCGCAGATTCATTACCGGAAACCGATGCGAACGCGGACTTGGCAAGGAAAAATCACTCAACAAGCTGCCGAACCTGTTCGAGTATAAGGAAGAACGTTACTTCGGTTATAAGCCTCTTGAGGAAGCCGAGGCTGCCCGTGGCACAATCGGAATCCCGCGTGTACTGAACATGTACGAGAATTATCCGTTCTGGTTCACATTTTTCAACAAATTAGGATTCCGCGTCGTACTGTCACCGGCTTCAACAAGGAAGATTTATGAGCTGGGCATCGAATCCATCCCGAGTGAGTCCGAGTGTTATCCGGCAAAACTTGCCCACGGACACGTACAGTGGCTGATTAACCAGGGTGTCGGGCATATCTTCTATCCGTCCGTCCCTTATGAGCGGAATGAATTTGAGGATGCCAACAACCACTACAACTGCCCGATCGTAACGTCTTATCCTGAAAACATAAAGAATAATATGGACCCGATCGTAAACGGGGATGTAGATTTTATCCACCCGTTCCTTTCCTTCAAAAACGAGGAAACACTTTCCAGCAGGCTGACAGAAGAGCTTTCCGCAAAGTTCTCTATCCCTGCCGGTGACATCAGTGCCGCCGTCCATGAGGCGTGGACCGAGCTTATCGCCTGCCGTGAGGATATGCGCCGCAAGGGTGAGGAAACCATCAAGTTTCTGGATGAAACAGGAAACCGCGGTATCGTACTGGCAGGACGCCCGTACCATATCGACCCGGAAGTCAATCATGGACTGCCGGAGCTGATTAATTCTTATAACATTGCCGTGCTGACAGAGGACTCTGTGTCCCATCTGCACGAAGTAGAACGCCCGCTGAATGTCATGGACCAGTGGATGTACCATTCCAGACTCTATGCAGCGGCTAATTATGTGAAAACAAAGGAGAATCTGGACCTGATCCAGCTCAACTCCTTCGGCTGCGGCCTGGATGCCGTAACCACCGACCAGGTTGCAGAAATACTGACCCGCTCAGATAAAATATATACTTCCCTGAAAATAGACGAAGTAAACAATTTAGGGGCAGCCCGTATCCGTGTCCGTTCCCTGCTTGCAGCAATCCGTGTCAGGGAGCAGCGGCAGACAAAGAGGGAAATCCATCCGTCTTCTATCGAAAAAGTGCCGTTTACAAAAGAGATGCGCAGTACTTATACGATCCTCTGCCCGCAGATGTCCCCGATGCATTTCGAACTTCTGGAACCCGCATTCCAGGCGTCCGGCTACAAAGTGGAGGTGCTTCCGAATGACAACAAGCAGGCCGTAGATGTTGGTCTGAAGTATGTCAACAACGATGCCTGCTATCCGTCCCTGATGGTGGTCGGGCAGATCATGGAGGCTATCTTATCCGGGAAATATGATACCGATAAACTGGCCGTGATCATCAGCCAGACCGGGGGCGGTTGCCGTGCTTCCAATTATATCGGATTCATCCGCCGTGCGCTGAAAAAGGCCGGATACTCCCATATCCCGGTTATCTCCATCAACTTAAGCGGTCTGGAGGGCAACCCGGGATTCAAGATTACACCTGCACTGGCACTGCGTGGGGTCTATGCGGCAGCGATCGGTGATATTTTCATGAAGTGTGTCTACCGGATGCGCCCATATGAAAAAGTACCGGGCACGACGGATGCCATCCACAGGAAATGGGTGGAAGTCTGCAAGGAATTCGTTTCCAGCGGATATCCGTCCAGACGGAGGTTCAAAAAACTGTGCCGGGATATCATACACGATTTTGATACAATAGAAACATTGAACGTCAGAAAACCGCGTGTCGGCGTTGTCGGGGAAATCCTTGTAAAATTCCTCCCGGCAGCCAACAACCATCTGGTGGAACTCCTGGAGAGCGAAGGAGCTGAGGCAGTTGTACCCGATCTGCTGGACTTCCTGCTCTACTGCTTCTATAACCAGAACTTCAAAGTATCACACTTAGGGTTTAAGAAATCCAAGGCCACGATGGGCAACCTCGGAATCAAGGCACTGGAATGGTTCCGTTCACCGGCAACCAACGAGTTTAAGAAAAGTGAACATTTTGATCCTCCGGCACACATCGAGGATCTCGCTAAAATGGCATCCGAGATCGTTTCCATTGGCAACCAGACTGGGGAAGGCTGGTTCCTAACCGGGGAAATGCTGGAATTAATCCACAGCGGTGCCGGCAATATCGTCTGCACACAGCCATTCGCATGTCTGCCGAACCATGTTGTCGGAAAAGGGGTCATCAAAGAACTCCGCCGCAGATACCCGCAGTCCAATGTAGTTGCAATCGATTTCGACCCCGGTGCAAGCGAGGTAAACCAGCTGAACCGCATCAAACTGATGCTTTCAACCGCGAATAAAAATCTGGAAGCAGAGATGCAGGACAGACACATAAATCCGACACAGGAAAAGAGCACGGCAAAGCGCACAGAAGCTGCTGTAAGCAGCATTTAGTAAACCATATAGAGAAAAGGTACAGACTGCCATCTGATTTTATTCTCATCCGGCTGTCTATACCTTTTCTTCTTTTTTCTTAAAGACAAAAAATCTCTGCCCTATATAGTTTAATACAACAAAAATCCCCATTCCCACCAGCATAGCCACATTATCTCTTATGACTGCATCAAAGCCCTGCAAAACCTTATAAACAAGCGGTTTCGCCGTACCATAAGCGATGAAGTAACAAATACTGATATTGAGGATAAATTTCAATATCTGCTTAAAAGAACTTTCTTTATACTGGAATGTATAATACTTGTTCAAAAAATAGCTGACGATACTGCCCACAATATAATTCATTGCCGACGAGAACCAGTAACTTGCCCGAAATACATTGTAGAGAATGAACATAACGCCTGTCCCTACAATCGTATTGATTATCCCTACGATGATAAACTTCACCGTAGTTTTATCGATGAGTTTCAATTTCATATTTGTTCACCTTTAATTACAGGTCATCCTCCCCGGTCCTTCTCTGAAGGTAGAGTATTCCCCCGACCAGCCCGAAAATGATTCCTGCATAGGTTCCTGCACACAGGATATTTGACACCGCTTTTGCAAGATCGATGCGTATCAGTACCGCGCCCGCTATTCCAAGCAGAACTGTCAGTGCCGTCCAGCATACGATATTAACCGCCAGATAGATGCCTGCTGCAGATTCCTTATCTGATATTTTATTTATCAAGTTCCATAATGTATGATACATAAACATCCCTCACAATCTGAAATACAATTTTTATTGTATTTATTGTAAGGAATCTGTGTAAACTTTATACGGAAGGTTGAGATAAAGCTTTGTTAAATTTCTCCCGTTTTACCATTTACCCGATTACATCCAGCAATTCAGCCGGTGTCTTTATGATACATCCGGCATCTGCCTTCTCTAGTTCTTCCAGTGTACCATAGCCATAAAGCACACCTGCCGAATGCACGCCTGCTTCTTTCGCACCTATGATATCATGTTCTCTGTCCCCGACCATCAGAACGGTATCTCTGTCTTCCACTCCACACGCCTCAAGAACATATTCGATTACTTCGGCCTTTTTGGTCCGGTTCCCGTCCATCATGCTTCCGCCGATAAAATCAAAATACTTTGTAAGGTTAAAATGATCGGCAATCATCAATGCATACTTCTCCGGCTTTGAGGTCGCCATAGCAGTCTGAATCCCTGCCTCCCTCAATGTCTGCAGAAGTTCAGGGATCCCTTCATACACTTCATTTTCAAAAAGACCTGTTACACTATAATATTCACGGTAATACGCAACGGCACGCTTCCCCTCTTCCTCTGAAAAACCGCAGAATTCTTCAAACTGCTTATGCAGAGGGGGCCCGATAAAGCATCTGAGCCTGGAAAGGTCATCGACCTCCATCCCGTACTTCTTCAGCGCATACTGTACCCCGTTTATAATTCCCGGACCTGAATCCGTCAGTGTCCCGTCCAAATCAAATAAAACTGTTTTTATCTTCATCTTAAAAACTCCTGATCTTGTCATCTTCATCATTGTGTGTATTCACAATTTTACGGATAACAACAAAATATCCTACGTTCTCATTTACCTTCACAAATACCCTGTCATTCACCTTGTGCCCTAAAATAGCCTTTCCGATCGGAGATTCTATACTGATCAGGCCATTAATTGAACTGCCCCTTACCGATGTAACAAGACGGTAGGTCTCAACCTCGGCATCCTCTTCAAAATAGAGCTCTACCGTATTATTGATCCCAACTTCGTCATCCTTAGAAGAATCATCCACAATGACTGCGGTTTTCAGCATCCTCTCCAGATAGCGTATCCGGCTCTCATTCCGGTTTTTTTCTTTCTTTGCGGCATGGTATTCAAAGTTTTCACTCAGGTCCCCATGCGCACGCGCCTCTTTTACGGACTCGATCAATTCCCTGCGAACCACGATTTTCCGGTGTTCAATCTCTTCCTGTATCTTTTCCACATCGCTTTTTGTTAATTTATCATACATAAATATACCAATTCCTTATCTCGTATTATGCGCCGGATCTGCCATAACTTTCATATGCCAAAAAACACCCTTCACCGGGCCGTGCCGTCTGCAGGGCATAATCCTGCCGTCCGCGCGGTCCCGCATCAGGGTGAGGCCGTTCAACTCATCACAGGGCATTCTCTGCTTTATTTTACAAGCAGGGATTTTCCTGTCATTTCTTTGGGCTGCTCCATTCCCATGAGCTCGATCAGGGTCGGGGCAATATCTGCCAGGCATCCGCCTTCTCTCAGCTTATACGCCGGGTCTGCATTAACAAGCACAAATGGTACCGGATTCGTTGTATGGGCCGTGAATGGTTCCCCGGATTCCGGGTCAATCAGCTGTTCTGCATTTCCGTGGTCTGCACAGATAAACATCTGTCCGTTCACTTCTTTCACTGCATCTACGGCTCTTCCGACACACTCGTCAACTGCCTCGATCGCCTTGACCGCAGCCTCTTCAACCCCGGTATGGCCTACCATATCCGGATTTGCAAAATTAATGATGATGACGTCATACTTATCAGATTTGATTGCATCTACCAGTTTATCACATACTTCAAATGCACTCATCTCCGGTTTCAGATCATAGGTAGCCACCTTCGGGGACTTCACGAGGATTCTGTCCTCTCCCTTGTTCGGTTCTTCTACACCGCCGTTGAAGAAGAATGTTACATGGGCATACTTCTCTGTCTCGGCGATACGTGCCTGCGTCATATTATGAGCTGCCAGAAATTCTCCGAATGTATTTGTAATCTCATCCTTTGTAAATGCAACAAGCTTATTCGGGATTGTCACATCATAGTCTGTAAAGCACACAAACGTTGTCTGAATACGTGCTCCCCTGTCAAAGCCTTCAAATTGTTCATCACAGAATGTCCTGCTGATTTCTCTTGCCCTGTCAGGACGGAAATTAAAGAAGATGACGGAATCATTGTCTTTGATCGTGGCAACCGGTGCCCCATCCTTTACAACTACGGTCGGAAGAACAAATTCATCTGTTGCATCCGCATCATAAGATGCCTGAATCCCTGCCGGGCCTGACTCTGCAGTCTCTCCAATCCCCTTAACAAGGGCATTGTAAGCCTTTTCCACGCGGTCCCAGCGGTTATCCCTGTCCATTGCATAATAACGTCCCATTACGCTTGCAACCTGTCCTACGCCGAGTTCTTTCATTTTAGCTTCCAGCTGCTCTACATATTCTTTTCCTGATGCCGGAGGGGTATCACGTCCGTCAAGGAAACAGTGGATATACACTTTTTCAATCCCCTGTCTCTTAGCCAGCTCAAGGAGTCCGAAAATGTGTTCAATGTGGCTGTGTACACCACCATCAGACACGAGTCCGAACATATGCAGTGCAGAATCATTTTTCTTTACATTTTCACAAGCCGCAAGAAGTGCCTTGTTTTCAAAGAAATCCCCGTCTTTGATTGCTTTTGTAATCTTTGTAAGGTCCTGATAAACAATGCGGCCCGCGCCCATGTTCAGGTGCCCTACCTCTGAGTTCCCCATCTGTCCGTCAGGAAGTCCTACTGCCATTCCACTGGCATTCCCCTTCACGAACGGGCATTCTGCCATCAATTTATCCATAACCGGGGTCCTGCCTTCATAAACGGCATTCCCGGTGGTACTGTCATTTAATCCATAACCATCTAAGATCATCAATACGGTTGGTTTTTTACTCATATCTATTCTCCTTTACTCCTTTTATTTCATCCGGGTAACTGTCCAGAACACTCGGACAGTTACTCATCCGGTACTTATTGTACATGTTTTTCCCGCTTTTTGCAAATATCTTTTTCAGTCCTTGTGGCAAGCCACACCTCCAGCAGGTCAATCCATGACTGGACAGGCGGGCAGACTGAACTTCCGTCCGCCCTCGATGTAGACTCATCAGCGAGTGAAAGGCCGTGTTCCCCTGTAGGATAGACATGGAGTTCTGTAGAAACCCCGGCCCCTCTTAAAGCCGCCGCAAGCAGCAGTGAATTTTCCACAGGAACGGTTGTATCGGTAAAGGTATGCCAGATGAAACAGGGAGGCATATCTGAAGTGACCAGCTTCTCCAGTGAAACTTCCTTTTTCTTTTCCTTATATTCGCTGCCCAGCAGATTTCTGAAGCTGCCCTCATGAGAATACTTCTTCTTGGATGTTATGACCGGGTAATTCAGGATCAGGCCTGCCGGTTTTAAGATATCAGGCGTCGTTCCCGCTGCTTTATACAGAAACGGCTTATTCCAGAAAACTCCCAGACTTGCTGCCAGATGGCCGCCCGCAGAAGATCCCTGCACATAAATCTGGTTCCAGTCCACATGCCATTTTTCATGATTCTCATGCACCAGCTTCATAACCTCCGCCAGTTCTAAGAGTGCCGTCGGAAATCTGGCCGGTGCAACGGAATACCTTAAAATCCCTACATGGTAACCCATTGCCAGCAGACGCATTGCAACCGGTTCCGCCTCTCTGTCACTTGTCTTTTCGTAGCCGCCGCCCGGACAGAGAATAATCATCGGGCGTATCAGGTCCGGCTGGAATTCTTTGGAGCTGTCCAGTATATACGCATAAAACTTCGTATTCGGTGCGGACTGCTCTGTATGGATAGAGATCACCTCGTACTGCATATTTTTCTCCTTCTCTGATATCATATGATGTTGGGGGCAAAAAGCATTTTTACCCCTGATGCCTACGGATTTCTCGTATAACAAGAAAAAAATCGCAGTGAGCATATGCTGTTTCGCTTACTCCCCACGATTCCCTTCCTTACAGACTCCGGCGGGATATATCCCGCCGGACCGGTATTCCTGTGATTCTTATTTGTAATTTACAATCTTTCCAAAATCAGCTTTCAGGGAAGCCCCGCCTACAAGTCCTCCGTCAATGTCTGCCTGTGCAAATAATTCAGGTGCTGTTGCAGCATTTACAGATCCGCCGTACTGGATACGGATTGCTTCTGCTGTTGCTTCATCATAAACTTCAGCGATGCATGCACGGATTCCTGCACAAACTTCCTGAGCCTGCTCTGTTGTAGCTGTCTTTCCTGTTCCGATAGCCCAGATAGGCTCGTAAGCAATAACAGCTGTCTTAGCCTGGTCTGCTGTCACGTTCTGGAATCCAACTTTCACCTGCTGGCGGATGAAGTCCATCGTAACTCCCTGCTCTCTCTGCTCCAAAGTCTCTCCACAGCACATGATCGGTGTAATGTTATGTTCAAATGCTTTCAGGACTTTTTTGTTGACATCTTCGTTTGTCTCTCCGAAGTATTCTCTTCTCTCAGAGTGCCCTAAAACTACATATTTTACACCTGCATCTACAAGCATAGCCGGAGAAATCTCTCCTGTGTATGCTCCGCTCTCTTCAAAATACATATTCTCAGCGCCAACCTGGATGTTTGAACCCTTTGCAGCTTCCACTACAGGTACGATATCGATTGCCGGAACACAGAATACAACGTCAACTTCTTCGTTCGCTACTAATGGTTTTAACTCTTCTACTAATGCTACTGCCTCACTTGGAGTTTTGTTCATCTTCCAGTTTCCTGCGATAATTTTTCTTCTTGCCATGATATGGTCTCCTTTAATCTGTTTTTATGTTGCCTCTTTGACGGGATGTTCGCCTCTCTAGGCTCATGTAATACCTCGCCAAGGTCGGCGAACTAAGTAAACGCTAGGCTCGATAATACCTCGCCAAGCTTTTTACTTATTATTAGCTGCTGCTACGCCTGGTAATTCTTTTCCTTCGAGGAATTCGAGGGAGGCTCCGCCGCCTGTTGAGATGTGGGTCATTTTGTCGCCGTATCCTAACTGGTTAACGGCTGCTGCTGAATCTCCGCCGCCGATGATTGTTACTGCTTCTGTCTCGGACAGTGCTTTTGCGACTGCTTCTGTTCCTGCTGCAAAGTTTGGCATCTCGAAGCATCCCATTGGTCCGTTCCATACTACTGTCTTAGCTGATCTTACTGCGTCTGAGAATATCTTAGCTGTCTCAGGTCCGATATCCAGGCCTTCCCAGCCGTCCGGGATTTCTCCGCGTCCTACAACTTTTGTATGTGCATCGTTGGAGAAGTCATCTGCAATTACGTTGTCTACAGGAAGAAGCAGCTTTACGCCCTTGTCTTCTGCTTTTTTGATCATATCAAGGGCATACTGGCAGTAATCTTCTTCAAGAAGGGAATTACCAACGCTTCCGCCCTGGGCCTTGCTGAATGTGTAAGACATTCCGCCTCCGATAATCAGGGTGTCAACCTTGTCCAGCAGGTTCTCGATTACGGAAATCTTGCTGGATACTTTTGCTCCGCCAAGGATTGCTACGAATGGTCTCTCAGGATTTTCTACTGCATTGCCAAGGAAGTCGATTTCTTTCTGCATTAAGTATCCTACAACTGCCGTGTCCACAAACTGTGTCACCCCAACATTGGAGCAGTGCGCTCTATGTGCTGTCCCGAACGCATCATTCACGAAAACATCGCAGAGGGATGCAAGGTCTTTGCTGAACGCTTCCCCGTTCTTTGTCTCTTCTGCCCTGTAACGGGTATTCTCAAGAAGGATGATATCTCCATCATTCATTGCTTCTACTGCTGCCTTTGCGCTAGGTCCTACCACTTCAGGATCAGCCGCAAATTTTACTTCCTGTCCAAGCAGTTCAGATAATCTTACAGCGACAGGTGCGAGTGATAACTCAGGAACAGGCTGTCCCTTCGGCTTTCCGAGATGTGAGCAGAGGATGATCTTTCCTCCGTCTGCAACCAGCTTCTTAATAGTAGGCAGGGCAGCCACAAGGCGGTTCTCATCTGTAATCTTTCCATCGATCAGCGGTACATTGAAGTCGCATCTTACAAGGACCTTTTTACCCTTTACATTAATATCATCTACTGACTTTTTGTTGAGCATAGTATTGCCTCCTGTTTTTTATTTTTACCTGCGCAAAACCATGAGCAGATACTTGATTTTTACATAAAAAGAATCCGGTCCTATACAAAGACCGGACCCTTTTTTGAGTCTATTCTATTTATTTATTCAAAACTTGTAACTGTTCAGGACCATGAACAGTTACCAAATCTTACAGTAATGTTCCGAAGTATTTGATTGTTCTTACCATCTGGCTTGTGTAAGAATTCTCATTATCATACCATGAAATTACCTGTACTTCTGTTGTTCCGTTGTCAAGTGGAAGTACCATTGTCTGTGTAGCATCGAATAATGAACCGTATTTCATTCCTACGATATCGCTGGATACGATCTCATCTGTGTTGTATCCGAAAGATTCGTTGGAAGCTGCTTTCATTGCTTCGTTGATCTGGTCAACTGTTACTGTTCCTTCAACAACTGCTGTTAAGATAGTTGTAGAACCTGTCGGGGTTGGAACTCTCTGTGCAGATCCGATTAATTTTCCGTTCAGTTCCGGGATAACAAGACCGATTGCTTTCGCTGCACCTGTGCTGTTAGGAACGATATTTACAGCAGCTGCACGTGATCTTCTTAAATCACCTTTTCTCTGTGGTCCGTCAAGTGTCATCTGATCGCCTGTGTAAGCGTGGATTGTGCACATGATACCTGATTTGATCGGTGCTAAATCGTTCAGCGCTTTTGCCATTGGAGCTAAGCAGTTAGTTGTACAGGAAGCAGCTGAGATGATGTTGTCCTCTTTTGTAAGCTCTTCGTGGTTTACATTGTAAACGATTGTAGGAAGGTCATTTCCTGCCGGTGCAGAAATAACGACTTTCTTAGCGCCTGCTTTGATATGAGCTTCTGCTTTTGCTTTGGATGTATAGAAGCCTGTACACTCCAGAACAACATCTACACCGATCTCTCCCCAAGGAAGTTCTTCAGCGTTAGCTTTTGCGTAGATTTTGATTTCTTTTCCGTCAACTGTGATGGAATCTTCACCTGCTACTACTTTGTCGCATAATGCATATCTTCCCTGTGTTGAGTCATATTTTAATAAGTGAGCCAGCATTGTCGGTGATGTTAAGTCGTTAATTGCAACTACTTCATATCCCTCTGCTCCGAACATCTGTCTGAATGCAAGACGTCCAATACGTCCAAATCCATTAATCGCTACTTTTACTGCCATGATTAATTCCTCCTAAAGTTTTAAAAAGTGTCAACTGTTACACAGTCGCTATATTGTGGAATCTCCAGCCAAACAGCCTGTTTGTTAAAGATTCATCAACTATGGTTTATTGTACTAAATCAAGAACAAAAATTCAAGTGCAAAATGCATTTTTATGGAAGTTGTTCAAATTTCGGCTTTCTCCCTGAAAATTCTGTGTAGTATTTAAATCCACAGTCTTTCAGAATGCCTGCTGCCTTCTCAAAATCGTAGGCAATGTGTTCGGGTCTGTGCCCGTCGGCACCGATCGTAATAATCTCGCCGCCAAGCTCCCGGTAACGCCTGATGATGTCCGGATGCGGATGGCAGAAACCGAGCCCATATTTGAATCCGGCCATATTCATCTCGATCCCTTTGCCTTTGGCAATCACCTTTTTCAGGATTTCATCAAGCTGGTCCGCATACTTCCGGTAGGAATACTCCTGCGCCTGATTGTTCCCGTAACGGACCACATAATCAATATGCCCCAGAACGTCAAAATCATCTACGGCATCGAGGTCTTCCAGTGTCGCCTGAAAGGTCTCCCTGTACGCCTCCTCATCGCTTCTGCCCTGAAACATTTCCCGATAGTAAGGATCGCTGCCATGTACGACATGAACCGACCCTATGACAAAATCGAATGGATATTTATTCACCAATTCTTTATAATATGCACCAAGATGTGGCTGGAGCCCAATCTCAATACCGATGCGGACATCTATTTTATCCGCATACTCTTCTTTCAGCCCTCTGAGCACTTCAAAGTAGTGGTCTATGTCAAAAATAAACGCTTTGGGTCCGATATCTTCGTGAAAGGGATAATCTTTATCATTGTGGTCGGTGATACAGATTGTCTTCAGTCCTTTTGATACCGCACCCTCTATCATGTCTCTCGCCGGTGCCTCACAGTCCGATGAGAAATCTGTGTGCATGTGAAAATCGCTTGTTATCATAATATTGTTCCTCCGCCGAGCACATATTCCCCATCGTAAAATACCACTGCCTGTCCCGGAGTGACTGCCCTCTGAGGTTCTTCAAATGTACAGGTAACTTCGTCCGTGCCCGTTTTTTCTATTGTACACCATGCACCTTTATGGTTATAGCGTATTTTTGTAAAAACACGTAAAGGTTTTGTCAAATCTTCAACGGACATAAAATTCAGGCGGTCTGCACGCAGCACATGTGTCATGGATTCTTCCTTGGTCCCGATCACCACCTCGTTCGTCTCCGGACGGATTTCCAGCACAAAGGCCGGATATCCCAGTGCAAGTCCAAGTCCTTTACGCTGGCCGACTGTATAATGTGTAATTCCCTTATGAGTTCCCAGAACAGTGCCGTCACTGGTCACGAAATCCCCCTCAGGGATCCTGACTTCTGTATTCTCTTCTATATAAGAAGCATAGTCTTTGTCCGGGACAAAACAGATGTCCTGGCTGTCCGGCTTATTCGCAACCTGAAGATGGATCTTCTCCGCAATGCGGCGCACCTCGTCTTTCGAATACTCCCCGACCGGCATCAGCGTCCGCTTCAGCTGTTCCTGTGTCAGATTATAAAGTGCATAGGTCTGGTCCTTCTCAAGCGTTGCAGAACAGCGCAGCGTGCGGCGCCCATTGGGAAGTTCCACGACTCTCGCATAGTGGCCGGTCGCGATATAATCCGCACCGATCGCCATGCTCCTTGTAAGCAAAGACTCCCATTTTACATATCTGTTGCAGGCAATGCACGGGTTCGGTGTTCTCCCATGCATATACTCGTCTATAAAATAGTCGATGACATGTTCTTTAAATTCCTGTTTAAAGTTCATCACATAATATGGAATCCCGAGGTCTGCCGCGACCCTTCTGGCGTCATCTACGGCGCTCAGTCCGCAGCAGCCTCCGTTTTCCTGCTGTACGGCCAGATCTTCATCCTGCCAGATCTGCATCGTCACCCCGATGACCTCATATCCCTGCTTCTTCAAAAGATATGCCGCCACGGAAGAATCTACACCCCCGGACATTCCGACTACTACTTTGCTCATTAATATTCCTCTTCTTCCTCGCCCTCATGGATATCTGACTTTGGCTTCGTGAGCCCTTCGATCTTAATGTCATGTTTTTCGGCATAATCCCAGAGCGCGGCATGAATGGCCTCCTCCGCTAACAGGGAACAGTGCACCTTGACTGGTGGAAGTCCGTCCAAAGCCTCCATTACCGCCTTGTTCGTTATCTGCATCGCTTCATTGATATTCTTTCCCTTTACCAGCTCTGTTGCCATACTGCTTGTAGCCACGGCAGCCCCGCAGCCAAATGTCTTGAATTTCACATCACGGATAATCTGGTTTTCATCAATATCCAGATAAATCCGCATGATATCTCCGCACTTTGCATTTCCTACTGTTCCAACGCCGCTGGCGTTTTCTATTTCCCCTACATTTCTAGGGTGTTCGAAGTGATCCATTACCTTTTCTGTATACATTTATTTTTCCTCCTGTCGTTTGCTTTGTTTTTTTATAAAATCCTCGTATAAAGGTGACATATTTCTCAAATGCTGCACGATTTCTTTTAAGGAATCAACAACAAAATCAAGGTCTTCCTTCGTCGTCTCCTCGCTCAGGGTCATACGCAGTGAACCGTGGGCGATCTCATGGGGCAGGCCGATTGCAAGCAGTACATGTGACGGGTCTAAGGAACCTGAAGTACAGGCAGAACCGCTGGATGCACAGATTCCTTTCATGTCCAGCTTAATCAGAAGAGATTCCCCTTCAATAAACCGGAAACTGAAGTTCACATTATTCGGAAGACGCTTTACCCGGTCGCCGTTCAGCCTGCTGTAAGGAATCTCAGCCCCGATCCTCCCGATCAGATAATCCCGCAGTTCGATTTCCTTCTCTGTTCTCTCCTTCAGGGACGCTGCCGCACGCTCAACAGCCTTTCCGAAACCAACGATACCGGGAACATTCTCAGTCCCTGCGCGGCGTTTCCTCTCCTGCGCACCTCCATGTACGAAAGAACGGATCTTCACGCCCTTCCTGATATACAGAAAACCAATGCCTTTCGGCCCGTTCAGCTTGTGAGCGCTTGCGCTGAGCATATCGATATGACAGGCATCTACATCGATCGGCACCTGGCAGAAAGCCTGTACCGCATCTGTGTGGAAAAGAATCCCCTTCTCATGGGCAATCTCTCCGATCTCCTGAATCGGCTGTATCGTACCGATCTCATTATTCGCATACATGACCGAGATCAGAATCGTATCCGGCCTGATGGCCGCCTTTAAATCATCGAGCTTCACGATCCCATTCTCATCTACGTCCAGATAAGTCACCTCGTATCCCTGCTTTTCCAGATACTCGCATGTATGCAGGACTGCGTGGTGCTCAATCTTCGTCGTAATGATATGTTTTCCTTTATTTCCATAAGCCTCGGCCGTCGCTTTCAGGGCCCAGTTATCCGATTCGGAGCCGCCTGCCGTGAAATAAATCTCATTTCCATTCGCCCCCAGCGTATCTGCGATAATCTCTCTCTGGCGGGTAATCACATCTTTGTTGCCCGATGCAAATGAGTATACGCTGGAAGGGTTCCCGTAATTCTCTGTAAAATAAGGAAGCATCGCCTCCACAACCTCCGGCGCTGTTTTTGTTGTAGCCGCATTGTCTAAATAAATTAGTTTATTCATCTATATTTCCTCCTGTATTGTTTCTCTAATTCTTACAGCCTGTCTGTCCGGGAAAATCCTGACATCCCATCTTCCGGCTTTCTTCCACCAGCTGGTCCAGCTTCATCTCATCCACCGTATGGTTGATGCTTTCATTAATCCGCTGCCACACATACTTGGTCACACAGCTGTCCGCCGCCTTACATCCTTCTTCCGGATTCAGTCCCGAACATTCTACCGGCTCCAGACTGCCTTCCAGGGCACGCAGGACATCGCCAACGGAAATTTCCTCCAGTTCCTTCGCCAGCACATAACCGCCGCCGGCACCCCGGATGCTCTTCACAAGCCCGGCCTTCTTCAGCATTGCCATCAGCTGCTCCAGATACCGTTCTGAAATCCCCTGTCTGTCAGAGATGCTTGTAATTGAAACCGGCTCCTGCCCACTGTATTTCGCAAGATCAATCAGGGCCCTTAAGCCATATCTTCCTTTTGTCGATAATTTCAATCTATCACCTTCTTAATCCCTAGTATAACAATTCCTAGTATTCCATATCCTAGTGTTTTAATCCCTAGCAATTTGCTAGGATTTCTTTTCTTTTGTAGAATACCACTCGGTTCTGGTTCTGTCAAGCCGTAAGCAGGAATATGTTGTAAAAATATGTTTTTTAGGAGATACATAACAAGTGTCCAGAAAACAAACCATCATACGGGGGACCTTTATCTTAACAGCAACCGGCTTTTTATGCAGGTTCATGGGCTTTTTCTACCGGATGTTTTTAAGCCATACTTTCGGGGAGGAAGGTGTCGGCCTGTATCAGCTGATCTTCCCCGTATATTCACTCTGCTTTGCGCTGACCGCGGCAGGACTCGAAACCGCCATATCCAGAACCGTTGCCCAGAAAATCTCCCTCGGGAGAAAAAAAGAAGCCCGCGAAATCCTTCTGCTGGGGCTTTTTATTTCCATGCTGCTATCTTTAATCTGCCTTTTTGTCCTTCAGGGAAATGCGGCATACATTTCCGAAAAATTTCTGGGGGACACCCGCTGCGAACCACTGCTGATTCCTTTGTCCTATGCACTGCCGTTTGCCGCGATCCACAGCTGCATATGCGGCTACTGTTACGGAATGAAGGAAACGAAGATTCCGGCCGTATCCCAGCTGGTCGAACAGGTAACAAGGATTCTTGCTGTCTATGTGTTTTATATGATTTTAATAAAAAAAGGGGACGATGCACCGATCACCATTGCAGTACTCGGGCTGGTCGTCGGAGAAGTGACTTCCGCACTTTATGCCGCCAAATCACTGACACGGAGCACTCATACTATATCCGGACTGAATGTTACATATCAAGAATTCTGTTCTCGTTTCAAGGAACTGGTCCCGCTCTCCCTGCCCCTGACCGCCAACCGCATGTTAATCAACCTGCTGCAGAGCATAGAAGCCATCTCCATCCCTGCCCGGCTGCAGATGCACAACCACAGCACCTCCGAGGCGCTCAGTATTTATGGGGTCCTGACCGGGATGGCACTTCCCTGCATCCTGTTTCCGTCCGCCATCACCAGTTCCATCTCCATCATGCTTATGCCCACCGTTGCAGAAATACAAACGACAGACAACCGTCATGAAATGCTGGATATTATAAAAAAAGTTGCCGGCTCCTGTTTCATACTCGGTCTCGGCTGTTGTTTCATCTTTCTCATCCTCGGTTCCTGGATGGGAAACGTACTGTTCGGCAGCGCCTCCGCCGGTAAGTTCATCATAACCCTGGCATGGATCTGCCCCTTCCTATACACCAACTCTGCCCTGCTGAGTGTGATAAACGGCCTTGGAAAGACAACAAGTACATTCCTCATAAATTCCTTCGGCCTCGTGATCCGGATTGCCAGCGTATTCATTGCAATCCCGTTGTTTGGAATTCAGGGGTACCTCTGGGGAATGCTGCTAAGCCAGCTCATTGTAACGCTTTGCGCGGCAGCCGTTCTCTATCCGAGTCTGAAAACAGGAAGATAAGTTCCAAAAAGAGGAGCCGGATTTTACGAATGTTCCGTAAAATCCGGCTCTGTTTTATTCCACCCGGCTCTCTTTACAGGGTTTTCAGGAATGCCTGCATCAGGATCGGGTTTACATAGGCCTCAAGGATGATGCCCATAACCATTGCCAGCCCGATAAAGATGCTCTTTTGTGCATTCCACTTATTCTGCGGGTATGTATAGCTGTACCAGATAACTACCATATACGCAGGTATATACAGAAGAAACTGGGGCAGGATACCAACAATACAAAGGATGCTGCCCTTTATCCCCATCCCGAGGACCCCCATAGATAACAGCATCCCGCTTGAAAAGCCCGTCCATACAATAAATGCTATGGAAGCCGGTTTTCTTATTTTCGTGAACGCCAGGCCCAGTAATACGAAAAAGGGGACTGCACGGACCCGGACCAGATACCATATGTATTCCTGTGCCGCAATTTCTGCGGTCTGGTACTGGTTCAGAAAGTAATCACTGAAGATTCCGGGTTCGGCGGTATATTTCTTCATGATTAAGTTTACATATAAAATTCCAAATAAAAATCCCGGCATAAAGAAAGCAAACAGCTGCTTCCTCGTATGAAGTATCTTCACAGGCTCTCCTCCTATTGTTCAGATATTTCATTATATGCCGGGGTTTATGATTTATGCCTGTTCGTTTCACCGCCAGAGCGTATGAAAGGGTTTCTTACTTATTTCCTGACGTACTTTGCATCGTATGCCAGAAGCGAGGAGATTGTTTTTCCATCCTCTATTTCACCGGAGAAAATCTTCTCCTTTAATTCTTCTATCGTATAAGCCTTCAGATCGATGAATTCGTCTTCATCCAGATGCTGCTTTGACGGAATCAGGTTCCGGGCAACATAAACTTCAATCCTTTCATTACAGAATGCGACTGTTGTGCGAAGGGTTATCAGCCATTCCAGATCCTCACTCCGGTAGCCAGTCTCTTCTTCCAGTTCACGGCCTGCACATAAGATGCCGGGTTCGTCCTCCGCATCGAGGGCACCTGCCGGAATCTCCAGTGTATAGCGGTCCAGTGCATTCCTGTACTGTCTCACCATCAATATCTTTCCATCGTCCGTAACCGGCACTACCGCGGCAGCACCTTTGTGCCTGATGAAATCCCACACTACGGTATGGTCACCGTCAATCTCCATCGTATCCTGGTAAAAATCGATAATCTTCCCTTTAAACTTCAGTTCCCGGTTAATTCTTTTAATCTGTCCGCTCATATCTGCTCCTTTTCGTTTCCCTACAGAGAGGAAACAAATTTTTCTATTCTGTCAAGACCTTTATCAATCGCCTCTAAAGAAATAGCATATGACAAACGGATAAAATTGTCAAATCCGAAATCTGCACATGGCACGACGGCTACCTTGTAATCTTCAAGCAGGATCTCTGCTACTCTTGCCGTTGTCCCGATCTTCTGCCCTTTATAGGATTTTTCCAGTACATCCGTGAAATCGATAAACACATAGAAAGCTCCTTCCGGCTCCAGCAGATTAAGAAGCGGCATCCCGGAAATCCTTTCATACATGTGCTTTCTTCTTTTATCGAATTCCACCTTCATAGACTCTAACGCTGACTGGTCTCCTGAGAGTGCCTCGAAAGCAGCCTTCTGTGCAATCGAGTTCGGATTGGATGTCTGGTGGCTCTGTACACTTCCCATCAGTTTAGCGATCTCCACGCTGGAACCGGTATAACCGATTCTCCATCCTGTCATTGCATAGCTTTTTGAAACACCGCTGCAGGTGATTGTTCTTTTATAAATCTCATCCCCAAGTGAGGCGATACTCACATGCTTCTTCTCTCCGTAGATCAGATATTCATACATCTCATCAGCTACAACGTAGAAATCCTTTTCCACTGCAACTTCAGCAATTGCACGAAGCTCTTCCTCGGAATAAACCATTCCCGTCGGGTTAGACGGTGTATTCAGAATCAGCGCCTTTGTATTCTCTGACACCGCATTGCGGATCTGCTGTGCCGTTACTTTATAGCCGTTTTCCTTTGATCCGTAGACATACACCGGTATTCCGTCGCTGAGTTTTACGATCTCAGGATAGGTCAGCCAGTATGGTGCAGGTATGATGACTTCGTCTCCCGGATTTAAGATTGCCTCGAAAATATTTGTGAGAGAATGTTTTCCACCGTTACTGATTACAATCTGGTTTGGCTCGTAATGCAGGCCGTTAAAGCTCTCAAACTTTTCACAGACTGCTTTCTTCAATTCTGCCGTTCCTGAGGCTGGCGTATATTTTGTAAATCCTTCTTTAATCGCTTTGATTGCCGCTTCATTGATATTATCCGGTGTATTAAAATCCGGTTCCCCGGCGCCGAACCCTACAACGTCGATTCCTTCTGCCTTCATTGCCTTTGCCTTCGCTGTAATTGCCAACGTTGATGACGGTTTTACCCCCGCCGCTTTTCGTGATAATGTTAATCCCATTTTTCCATCCTCCACTTCATACCAGTATTCGTTTCATTATATAGTATGCGTTCTGATTTAATATTATAGTATACGTTTCCATATATTGCAAGTTCTATTTTTGTTTTATTCTTATTTACTGGATAATCACACTTTTTAAGCAGTATTATATGTTTTTCTGCAATTTACATTTTCGTTTCCTGCATTTGTATTCCCACACTTCAAAACTATTCCTTTTCCCATTCGAAATTTTCTATTGAGGATACCTGAACGAACCTCTCTGGAGCATGTTTAATAATTGCTTATGCATATTTACGGGCAAAAGAAAAAGCCCCCGTCATATGACAAGGGCTGTAATTTCAATTCCTATCTGATATGGATTATTTCGCATAATCTGTAACTCGTGATTCACGGATTACATTTACTTTAATCTGGCCTGGATATTCCAATTCAAATTCAATCTGCTTTGCAATCTCTCTGGCCATAAGTACCATGTCATCATCAGATACTTGTTCCGGAACTACCATAACTCGAATCTCTCTACCTGCCTGAATAGCAAAAGACTTCTCAACACCTTTAAACTGGTTTGATATTTCTTCTAATTGTTTCAATCTGTTTGTGTATGTTTCTATTGTTTCTCTTCTTGCACCTGGTCTTGCCGCAGAAATCGTATCGGCAGCCTGTACTACACATGCAATCAATGTCTGGGGCTCTACATCACCATGATGAGATTCCACTGCATTGATTACTGTCGCAGACTCTTTATACTTTCTGCAAAGGTCAGAACCAATCTGAATATGTGAACCTTCCACGTCGTGGTCAATCGACTTGCCGATATCATGCAGCAACCCTGCACGCTTTGCCATCCTGACGTCCAGACCGATCTCGCCGGCAAGGAGCCCGGATAACTGGGCAACTTCAATAGAGTGCTTTAATGCATTCTGACCATAACTTGTTCTGAACTTCATACGTCCCAACAGACGAATCAGTTCCGGATGAATTCCCGGCACGCCAACTTCTAATGCGGCTGCCTCTCCTTCTTCCCTGATCATTGTGTCCACTTCTTTTTGTGCCTTCTCTACCATCTCCTCGATTCTCGCCGGATGGATACGACCATCCACAATCAATCTTTCAAGTGCAATTCTGGCAACTTCTCTTCGGATCGGGTCAAACCCGGATAATACGACTGCTTCCGGTGTATCGTCGATAATCAGTTCGACGCCGGTCAAAGTCTCAAGAGTTCTGATATTACGTCCCTCTCGTCCGATAATTCTTCCTTTCATTTCATCACTTGGAAGCTGCACTACAGAAATCGTAGTTTCAGCCACATGATCTGCCGCACATCTCTGGATTGCGTTGACGACATATTCCTTCGCCTTCTTATCCGCATCTCCTTTCGCCTGTGCTTCCAGCTCTCTGACCATCTTGGCTGTGTCATGTTTCACATCTTCTTCAACAGTTTTCAACAGATATTCTTTTGCTTGTTCGGAGGTAAGTCCTGAGATTCTTTCTAGTTCCTGTACTCTCTTCTGACTGAGATCTTCTACTTTCGCTTCACGCTGCTTTAGTTGTTCTTCTTTTGCTGTAAATTTAACTTCCCGCTGTTCAATCGCCTCTGACCGTTTGTCCACGGCCTCTTCCTTACTTAGCACCCTTTTCTCATAGCGCTGTAACTCGGCTCTTCTTTCCTTTGTCTCTTTTTCCAGTTCATTCTTAGTCTTGATAGACTCTTCCTTCACCTCTAAGAGAGCTTCTTTTTTCGTTGTCTCAGCAGTCTTTACGGCATCATCAATTATCTCTCTTGCCTTTGCTTCTGCATTCCCGATCTTGGACGCTGCATTGTTCTTCAGATTGGAAACCGTCACAAAGTGAGTAATAATACCAACTATCAACGCGAGGGCTACGGCAATAACAATACTAATCATTGTTGGCACAGGAGCACCTCCTTATTTAATTTTCATTGTACATATTGCTCTAAATACAACAGTTAAATTTTATACTGTTTTCACAACTATGTCAAGCATTCTCATTATAATTTTGTATCACTTGACGGATGTCGTCATAACGGAAGCCTTTTCGCGATAAATATCCATAAATTTTATGTAATTCTTCCTCCGTGGCATGAGCCGGATCGACCCTTTTTTTACGGAATATCTGGAGGATTGCATCCCGCTCAGAGTCTGGGCCGGAGCACTCTTCGAAGGCAAGGTCAATCTGACCGGACGATACTCCTTTGCTTAACAGCTGGGCGTAAATCTCCCTTCTGCTCTTTGTCTGCTGCCTGCTTTCAATGAACCGCTTTGCATATCGATAATCATCTATGTAACCAAAAGTCTTCACATATTTGAGTGCTGCCTCTATCGCCTCTTCGGGATACAGCCCCTGCCTCAGTTTTTCTAAAAGTCCCGCCTCGGTCCTGTCCATGTCTTCCAGAAGGTGCATGGCCCTGAGCTTCGCACGCTTCAGTACCACCTCGTCCATCACCCGCCGGCGCACTTCATCGTCAATTTGTTCCCCTTCCCGGATGCCGTAACGTGAGAGTTCGCCTTTGTATAATACAAAGGCGAACTCCTCATCCAGGAATACTTTATACTTTGTCTTCGTTACAGGTTCCAGCTTTGTAACTGTCATAGTAAGTGCACGCTCCTGTTCCTCTATTCTTATCTTTTATCTCGAAGACTTCTTCTACTCTGTCTTAGCCGCTTCAGCAGCAGGAGCAGTCTTATCTGCCGCCTTTGCCTTCCCCGCAGCCTCTGCTTTTGCCGGCTCTTTTACTTTCTTTGTCAGCTTAAGTTCGTCTGCTTCATCCGCTTCGCTGTCTTCTCCGTTGAGCTTATAATAAGAACGCACCTGATGGTCCAGTTCTTCCATCAGCTCTGGATGCTCCGAAAGATATGCTTTGGCATTCTCGCGTCCCTGTCCGATCTTTTCTCCTTTGTATGCATACCATGCACCACTCTTATTGATCACGTCTATACCGGCCGCCAGATCCAGCAAATCCCCTTCTCTGGAAATACCTTTCCCGAACATGATATCGAATTCAGCTTCCTTGAACGGAGGCGCAATCTTGTTCTTTACAATCTTAATACGTGTCCGGTTACCGACCATTTCCCCGCTCTGCTTGAGAGTCTCAATTCTTCTGACGTCCATTCTGACAGATGCATAGAACTTCAGCGCACGCCCTCCTGTCGTGGTCTCCGGATTACCGAACATAACACCAACCTTCTCACGCAGCTGGTTGATAAAGATAACGACACAGTTAGACTTGCTGATAACCGGTGTCAGCTTCCTCAATGCCTGGGACATCAGCCTTGCCTGAAGGCCCACATGGCTGTCTCCCATATCCCCTTCAATCTCCTGTCTCGGAACCAGGGCTGCTACAGAGTCGATAACAATAATATCGATCGCACCCGAACGCACCATCGTCTCTGTAATCTCAAGTGCCTGGTCACCACTGTCCGGCTGTGAGATATACAATTCATCAATATCAACCCCGATGCTCTTCGCATATACAGGGTCCAGAGCATGCTCGGCATCGACAAACCCTGCAATCCCGCCCCTCTTCTGGACCTCTGCGATCATATGTAAGGCAACCGTCGTCTTACCACTGGACTCAGGCCCGTAAACCTCAATTACACGTCCCTTCGGGACACCGCCAAGTCCCAGCGCCAGATCCAGGCTCAGACAGCCGGTCGGTACAGTCTCCACAGCCACATGCGCTCCCGGTTCCCCGAGCTTCATAACCGTTCCTTTTCCAAAATCCTTCTCTAACTTTGCAATCGCCGCTTCCAACGCTTTCTTCTTATCTTCATTACCATTATTCGCCATAGTCTTAAACTTCTCCTTCTCGTCTCTCGAACAATTGTTCGCTTTTCTATTAATATACTATTATACTTGTTGTCAATTGTCAACAACAATTTTATAAATTTATTATACAACATTACATGTCCAATAATCAGGACTTATCTCTATTTTTAGTTATTACCAGAAATAATTTTAAAACAAATCATTCATCCCCGGCCATCGGCCAAACACAAAAATCAAACTTATAAAGACACTCCACCCATAGGCATCACATCCATTCCATATCCATATTAATCAACTTGAATTCCCTCGGCGATACGCCTGAACCATCAGAAAACCAGAATTTCTTTGAATTGCTTTGTTGATGAAGGTAGTATAACATATAAGCACGCTATTTTCCAGAGAAATATTTTTTAATTACTGATTACTATGTACACCTAAAAAGTATGGCATATATCCTCCGGCGGATGCACCCAGCGTCAATTGAAACCGGCCGCGGGGATGCGGGGGTTCCTTATGCGGGGGGCAAGTGCTGAAAGTGCGCATAAGGAACCCCCGCATCCCCGCGGCCGGTTTTAATTGACGCGTCCCGCATTCTAAACTTTTTCTACAACTTCACCTTGTTTTTTGTAGATGCTCCCTGACGGGACATATCCTCTGACTGAGGACAGTGGGTAGATGTTTGTATGGCTGCCTACTACGGTTCCGGGGTTTAAGACACTTCCACACCCTACTTCCACTTCGTCGCCGAGCATGGCACCGAATTTCTTCATTCCTGTTTCGATCTTTCCTTCCGGAGTCTTTACAACGACAAGCTTTTTGTCGGATTTCACATTGGAGGTGATGGAACCCGCACCCATATGGGACTTGTAGCCGAGAATGGAATCTCCTACATAGTTGTAATGCGGAACCTGAACTTTATTAAACAGGATTACATTTTTCAGTTCTGTAGAGTTTCCGACGACTGCACCTTCCCCGACAATCGCGTTACCCCTGATAAATGCACAGTGTCTTACCTCTGCATCCTTTCCAATGATGGCAGGACCATTGATAAATGCGGTAGGTGCAACCTTTGCTGTTTTGGCGATCCATATATTTTCATCGCGTTTTTCGTACTCATCTTTGCTTAAAGAGGCACCGAGTTCCAGAATGAAACTGCTGATCTTCGGGAGTACTTCCCAAGGATAAGTCACTCCCTCGAAAATATCTTTTGCGATTGTTTCATCAAGTGTGTAGAGTTCTTTTACTGTCAATGCTGTCATGTTCTGCTCCTCCTAATCGTTGTCTTCCGGTCCACAGAATTTTCTGTAACCGGTCTGAAAGTCTACTTCATTTTCTATCTTACAGCCTGTTAAAACTGCTTTTAAATTTTCTGCGGCAATCTCTACTACTGTCTCCAGTATCTGCTGCATGTGGTAATTCCCGGACACATGCGGCGTAATCAATAGATTCGGAGCATCCCACAGGGGTGAATCTTTCGGAAGCGGCTCCTGCTCAGCCACATCAATCGCTGCGCCGCCCAGTTTCCCGCTTCGCAGTGCATTTACCAGATCTTCTGTCGGGATCAGGCTCCCCCTCCCTACGTTAAGCAGGAGCGCCCCGTCCTTCATCCGGTCTATCCGCTCCCTGTTCAGAAGATGTTCCGTCTCGGGGGTTCCCGGAAGGGAGCATGCCACGATATCGGCCCTGCCAAGCAGGTGATCCAGTTCATCCATTTGATGCAGTTCATCCAGATAGTCCGGCCTCTTTGCCCGGTTCCTGCGCACACCGATCACATGGCTTCCCAGCGCATGCATCTTTCTGGCAAACTGGCCGCCGATATCGCCCAGCCCGATAACCAGAGTCACAGAGTTCATGATGGAATTCACTTTCCCTTCATCCTTCCACTCATGTGATTCCATGTTCTTATAGTACCGGTCCAGTTTCTTCATCAGCATCAGTACGGCACCGAGCATATACTCCGATATAGCCAGGCCATATGCGCCTGTTGCATTGGCAAGCTGTGCCCCTGCCGGCATGATGCCGGGCACAATATACGGTGCTGCACCCGCACTGTCCAGCTGCATAAGCTTTAAATTACGGGCAGACTTCAAATACTCCGGCTTTACATTGCCCAGAATAAACTCTGACCGTTCAACCATCTCCTGTGTCACATCCTTCTGTGAAACATAGGTAAAATGAAATTGATCACTGCCTGCCGCTTCAGATGCCGCATGCTCCAGATATATTTTATGCTGCGGTTCTGCCGGAATTGTCACTAATATTTCTCTCATGCCAAGCCCTCCCTGACTATTTCACACTCTGTTTCGTATCCTGTTTCTTATCAGAAATCTTTTTGGCAGCCTTCGCCCTGCCGGCACCCGGTTTCGTATCAGCTTCCTTCTTATAAAACTGTGCCGCCCGGTCATAGCAGCCTCTCAGCTGATACTGGTTGTTAAGCCCCTTCACCCCATTCGTCCGGCTGATAATAAAATGATCCAGCTTCTTCATGTATTCATCCGGGGTAATCTCCCCGTCGGCCACATAATTCAGCCCTTTTTCCCAGCTGGCCGTCAGTTCCGGGTTTAACAGGGATTTAATCGAATTCTCCACAACATCAAAAATCATTTCCCCCTGAAGTGTTGGTGTGATAATCTGCGTCTTTTTATTCAGGGCAAGATACTTGATGTTGATAAGCTTTTTCAGGATTTCTGCCCGCGTCGCACTCGTACCGATACCGCTTCCTTTAATCTGGGCCCTGAGTTCTTCGTCTTCGATCAGCTGCCCTGCATTTTCCATCGCCAGAATAATCGAGCCGGAATTATACCTCTTCGGCGGAGACGTCTCGCCCTCCTTGATGTCCAAAGCCTTCACTGGAAGTATGGCCCCCTTTTTCAGGCTTTTGATCACCTCGAAGAAACTGGTATCCAGATCCTGCCCCTGTTCATCCGGTGCATCATTACTTCCCGCATCCGAACCGGCCTCCCCGTTTCCGGCAGTGGAATTATTCCTTTTTGCCTGAGGGGAGCCTGCCACTTTCAGGTAACCCTCCTCCGCCAGTACTTTAAAACTGGAGAAAAAGCATTCTTCTTTGATCTTTGTTGTGACAGATACCTTCTGGTAGACAGCCGGCGGATAAAAAATACTTAAAAAACGCCGGACAATGCAGTCGTACACTTTTTTTGCCGTTGCAGGGACAGCATTCAGGGCACTAAGCCCCTGCCCTGTCGGAATGATGGCATAGTGGTCCGTGATCTGCTTGTCATTGACATATCTCGTCTTTGCCAGACCCTTGTGGCTTCCGAACCCCAGAATATCTTTCAGGTATGGCGCAGCCATCGGATATTTGGACAATCCGTTTAAGTTTCTGCTGATTTCTTTCGCTACGGCGGTTGAAAGCACTCTGGCGTCTGTTCTGGGATATGTAACCAGCTTTTTCTCATACAGCTCCTGCACGATACGCAGCGTCTCATCCGGACTGATCTTGAATCGTTTGGAACAGTCATTCTGAAGCTCCGCAAGATTATAAAGGAGCGGTGGATTCTTCTTCTCCGTCTTCTTCTCCATCGAAACAATCTGGCAGGTAACCGGCTGGGGCTCCTTCAGATAATCAACCAGTTCCTCTGCTTTTTCTCTCTTCTTAAACCCATTCTCCTTGTACAGATCAAAAGACTCAAAATAACGGGACCCTTTGACGGCCCTCCATTCTCCTTCAAATGTCCGGCCCTGTGCTTCAATGGTGCTTAAGACACGGTAAAACGGAGTCTTTACAAATTCCCGGATTTCTCTTTCCCTGCGCACGATCATTCCCAGTACGCAGGTCATGACACGCCCCACCGAAATCACCGCATACTTTGTATGCAGGTAGTTTGAGATGCTGTTTCCGTATTTCAGGGTCAGGAGGCGGGAAAAATTGATCCCCATAAGATAATCCTCTTTTGCCCTCAGATAAGCGGATGCGCTTAAGTTATCGTACTCCGATAAATCTTTCGCCTCCCGGATTCCGCGCAGGATTTCCTCCTCTGTCTGGGAATCAATCCATACTCTTCTTCTCTGTTTCCCCTCCACATGGGCTTCCTGCTCCACGAGCCGGTAAATATATTCCCCCTCGCGTCCGGAGTCCGTGCACACGTATATCTTGTCCACATCATCCCTTGTCAGGAGGCCGCTCACGATCTGGAACTGCTTTGCCACCGCCGGAATCACCTCGTACTTGAAATTTTCCGGGATAAACGGAAGGGTGTCCAGACTCCAGCGCTTCAGCGCAGGGTCATACACCTCCGGGTAACTCATCGTGACCAGATGCCCTACACACCAGGTCACGATGGCCTCATCAGATTCCAGATAGCCGTCTTTTCGTCTTGTATTTAATTTTAATGCTTTCGCGAATTCCTGAGCCACACTCGGCTTCTCCGCAATATATACTGATTTCCCCATAAATAATTATACTGCCTGCTTTTCTCTTTATAGTGTACCAAACCGGTATTCTGTAACGGTTTTATATGCTTCCCCGCTTTTGTATACCGGGCCTGCAAAATGATCGTGATGGATGGCATCCGGGAAGTACTGTGTCTCGAAGCAGACTGCAGCGCGCTTCTGATAAATACTGCCGTTTTTGCCCGGTTCGTCCGTCAGGAAATTGGCTGTGTAAACCTGCATTCCGGGCAGGTCCGTCCACACTTCCATGACAATGCCGCTCTCATCATATGCAGCTTCCGCTACTTTAGCAAATTTCCCGTCATTTTTCAATACCCAGTTGTGGTCATAGCCGCCTCCGAGGCGGGTCGCTTCATAATCTGCATCAATCCTTTCACCGATCCGCCGGGAAGTTCTGAAGTCCATCGGGGTGCCTGTTACTTCTACCAGTTCCCCTGTCGGGATCGACTCTGCATCCGCCCTTGTGAAATAATCTGCATCAATGGTCATACAATGGTTCAAGATAGTCCCGCTGTCATGCCCGCCAAGGTTAAAATAACTGTGATTTGTCATGTTGATGATCGTATCCTGATCCGGAACGGCGTAGTATTTCATGCGCAGTACATTGTCTTCTGCCAGCTCATAAGTCACATGCATATCGAGTGAGCCCGGGTAGCCCTGGTCCATGTCCGGACTGTGGAGCACAAACGTAATGGAATGCTCTGTCTCCTCCTCTACTTCCCAGAAACGCTTGTTGTAATAATCCGTACCGCTGTGGAGGTTATTTTTCCCATTGTCATTCTTCTCGAGCTCATAGGCTACACCGTTGATTTCGAACGAAGCACCGCCGATCCTGTTTGCATTTCTTCCGACCGGCGCCCCAAAGGATGCCCCGCCTTTCTCATACCCTTTCGTGTCGTCATATCCGAGTACGACGTCCAGAAGATTCCCATTTTTGTCCGGCACATATACGCTTACCAGTGCCGCCCCGAAATCTGTTACTGTGATCTTCATACCGTTCTTGTTTTCCAGAGTAAACAAGTACCCCATTTTTCCGTCCTTTGCTGTTCCAAATTCTCTTTTTTCTAAACTGCTCATTTTTTCTTCCTCCTGTCTTAAATTTTATGAATGTCTGAAGAAACTTCTCAGCCGTTTCAGCAGAGAAGGCTTTTCCACCGTCGGCTGCGGGCGTTTTGCCTGCAGTGCTTCTTTCATGAATATCTCCTGCGCGTTAACCGTCTTTTCCCCAACACTCTTTTTCTGGTACGTCCCGTCGTCCTGCATAACCCTCGCCTTAACATTGTCAGCCAGCATCACATTCAGGCTGCGGGCGAGTCTCTTCTTGATCGACTCGTCGTAGATCGGACAGGCCACCTCGACTCTTTTTTCGGTATTTCTTGTCATCATGTCGGCTGAACCGATATAAACCTTCTGTTCCGCCCCCTGTCCGAATAGAAATACTCTCGGATGTTCCAGATAACGTCCGACGATGCTGGTGACAGTAAGATTGTCGGTCTCCCCCGGAATTCCCGGCAGGATACAGCAGATCCCGCGTACAATCAGGTCAATCCGCACGCCGGCTTTGGAGGCCTCCGCAACCTTGGTAATGAAATCCATGTCTGTCACAGAATTCATTTTCATGATGATTCTTCCTTCTGACCCTTTTTTAATTTCCTCGTCCATCAGCATGAGCACCTTCGGCTTCAGGCTGGTGGGCGATACGATCAGATGCTGGTAAGCCCCGTCCAGATTGCCGATCGACATGTTTTTAAAGAATACGGCGGCATCCTCCCCGATTGACTGGTTCGACGTCATCAGCGAAAAGTCTGTGTACATCTTTGCCGTCTTTTCGTTATAATTACCTGTCCCGATCTGTGTGATATATTTAATTTCATTCTTATTCCTATATGTGATCAGGCAGATCTTGGAGTGCACCTTGTAGCCTTCAAAACCATAGATTACCCGGCAGCCGGCCTCCTCCATGCGCTCCGACCAGTCGATATTGTTCTGCTCGTCAAACCTTGCACGCAGTTCGATCAGTACCGTGACCTCTTTTCCGTTTTCCGCCGCGGCACAGAGATATTCTACCAGCCTTGTCTTTTTTGCGAGACGGTAAATCGTAATCTTAATCGTCATGACGCTGGGGTCCGCAGCGGCTTCCTTGATCATCTGCAGGAAGGGTTCCATACTCTCATAGGGATAGGAAAGAAGGATATCACGTCTTTTGACCTGTGCCATGACACTGCCCTCCATGACAGAAGGCGAAGCCTGCGGCGTAAATGGTTCATCTACGAGGGAGCGCCTCATGGAAACCGGAACTTTTTCGGCGATCGCAAACATGAATTCCAGTTTCATCGGCATTTTGGTGCGGAAAATGCATTCCGGGGTGATGTTAAACTTATCACAGAAGTACTTCTCCATCTCTTTCGTCAGCGGATTCGCCACCTCCAGCCTGACCACGGCCATCCGCCTGCGCTTATGCAGCGTTTCCTGCATAATATTGCGGAAATCTTCACTGTCGGCATAGGCCTCATCATCCGGGGATACATCGGCGTTGCGCGTCACACAGATATAGTTTCTGCCAGAAACCTGATACTGTTCAAAAACAATGTCCAGATACTCCATCAATACCTTTTCCATCCGGATATAACGGATGTCATGTCCCGGCAGGTAAAGGATGTCCGAGATGAACTGCGGCACCGGAACAATCCCCATCATGCTCTTATTCTCAAGCCTCAGGTCCGCCACCACATAGATCTCTTTATTAAGCAGATGCGGGAACGGGTGGTTCACATCCACGATCTGCGGGGAAAGCACCGGCAGTACCTGGTCCTTAAAGTATTTCTTTACATATTTCCGCTCCTGTGGCTCCAGTTCCTTAAAATCGAGCCCGCATACGCCGTACGGATGCAGCTGCTTCTTAATATCCGCATAAGTCTTGTCTCTCTCTTTATACAGCGGCGCTACTGCCGCATAGATCGCATCCAGCTGTTCCTGCGGTGTCATGCCGCACTTCGAGTCCACGCTCTTATTATTCACAGAAGCCATATCATACAGGCTTCCTACACGAATCATGAAAAATTCATCCAGATTACTTGTGAAGATAGCTACGAACTTCATCCTTTCCAGAAGCGGAACGCTCTCATCCTTTGCCTCCTCAAGCACCCTCTGATTAAAGCGCAGCCAGGAAAGCTCTCTGTTCTGTGTATAACTCAATGTCTTTTTATTCATGGTCTCCCCTCACTTTTTTCATAAAAATATCTGTCCCGTTATTCTCGTAAATATGAAAACCATACTTCTCGTAAAGTCCTGCTTTATCTTCCGTATGAAGCATCCCATAGAGGCCCTCAAGTTCCCCGTCGCCGGTTATGTAATCCAGAAGCAGCCGCCCGAGGCCCTGCCCCCGGTAAGCCTCATCTACAATCACATCCGCCAGATAGTATGTCGTCGTATAATCTGTCAGAACCCGCGCATAGCCGACCTGGTAATCATTCCGGTCATAAACACCATAGCATCTGGAGTTCTCCATCGCCTTTTGGCACTGACCGAGCGTCCGGTCCCCTGCCCACGATGTCTGCTCCATCAGCTCTTTAATCCTGCTAACCTGCAGTTTCTTCTTGTCCGTACTCACATAAAAAACTTCTCCGTCTGCCTCACTGGCACCTTCCGGCGCTTCACGCATGATCTTTTCTTTCGAATCCTGCCTTAACCGTTCCCGCAGCATTTTTGTGTAAGCAAATGCTTCGGACTGCTCATTGCCATACGTCATCTGGAGGTCATATTCCAGAGGGAGCCAGCTCTCAATTGGCGCCTCATTATGCTGAAGCAGCGCCTCCATCTTGTCTAAGGCCGCAAAGAGTCTTGCTTCGGGGGTCTTCTTTTCCCTGACTTCGGAAAGCAGGCCCTCCAGTTCCTCTTTCTCCGCCCCGTCCAACAGGCCGGTAAGCTGCCGCAAAGCCTCCTCTTCACGAAGTTCTTCCCGTTCCCCTTTATGAAATACGGCGAAATCCCCGGTGAGCGCTTCCCCGATATCATGGAACATACACAGCTCTATGACACGCTCCATCCTGACCTCAGGGATTTCGTGGCGGAGCATCCATGCAAATACACACAGTCTCCAGGAATGCTCAGCCACACTTTCCTGCCTGCCGCCGGAGGTCCAGGAATGCCTCGTATTGCACTTGAGCTTCTCCACCGCATCCAAAAATGCAATCAAATTGTCTGTCTTCATCCGCTATCCTTCCATGATCTTCACAAAAAATGTACGGTTCCTCGGCCCATCAAACTCACAAAAATACAGGTCCTGCCAGATTCCAAACAGAATCTCCCCATCATGCAGGATCAGCGTCTGGGACGGCCCTGTCACTGTTGTCTTCATATGTGCGTGGGAATTGCCCTCCGCATGCCGGTAAAATGGGGCTTCTGTTGGAAATACTTCCTCGAATCCGAGAAGCATATCATGCACAACATCCGGATCTGCATTCTCATTTATTGTAAATCCTGCCGTTGTGTGGGGAGAGAATACAACAACGATTCCCTCCATGATGCCGCTCTTTTTGATGTCCTCCCTTACCATATTTGTCACTTTCGTCATCTGCTGTGCGCTCTTTGTTGAAATGTGATGCTCATAAAGATTCATCCTTCATACCTCCTTTACTTTTCCAGATATTCCAGCAACCTGCCATATTCCTGTTCCATCAGCTCATATCCGTGGTTGTAAAAAGCAGTCAGTGTCTCCTTGTTCCGCTCCAGTCTCGCCACCGGCTTCACAAGCGGGCGGAGTACAAATATGGATCCTTCCCTCTCCAGTGCCTCAAGCTGGTTCATGGTCCTGTTATAATAAAAACTTCTTGTGAGAATCGATTTTACCAGTTTTGGGTAGGAGCGGTATGCCTTCCGGTATACTTCTGCCATCCCCTTTGACACTGTCTTCTTCCTGTATCCCGTATTCCTTGTAAGAAATATGACAATCTTTTCATTGCCCTTTTTCAGCGCCCTCGCAAGTGGTACGCTGTCGGACAGCCCGCCGTCCAGATATGGCACCTCGTCAATATTGACGATCGGTGTGACAAGCGGCATGCTGGAAGATGCCCGGCAGATCTTCATCAGCCTTTCCCTGTTCTTCTTCTCATTAAAATATTCCGCCTTTCCCGTTAAACAGTTCGTCGCCACAATCTCACACTCGATCTCTGATGCAAAATACGTATCATAATCAAATGGAATCAATTGATTCGGAAATACATCAAAGATCAGATCCATATTCATCAGGCTCTTTTCCTTTACAAATTTGCGGAAGCCGTAATAATAGTTGCCGCTCTTATCCGTCGGTATCATACAGTCTCTTGTCCTGCCCGGCTGCCTTGACACATAGTCCACTGCATTGCAGGCCCCGGCCGAAACACCAATCACGTGTGACATATATAAATCCTTTTCCATCAGGTAATCCAGTGCCCCTGATGTGAAAACACCTCTTGTAGCGCCGCCTTCCAGTACTAATGTAGCTTTCTGCATTTTTTTGCCTCCTCGCTTTTCTTTTCCCATTATATAACGATTTTCTTTATTCGAAAACAACAACTTTGTTAATTTTCCCGAAAACCTATGGAAACCTTGCTATTTCCATGCTTCTCATGTTAATATAATCGTTGTAGCCAAAATTCCCACAGCAGGCTGCGGGGTATTTAATCCCCCCGTCAGCTTCCGGGCCTGTAAGCCCGATCCGGACCTCCCGGGGCGCGGGAAAACAGCGGAAAATATACGTGCTGCCTCCATATGCCGGTAAGCTGGCCTTGTGCAGTACACGAACACGATTTAAAGGAGATTACAAACATGATCAGTGCAAATAATGTGACATTGCGCGTTGGAAAAAAAGCGCTGTTTGAAGATGTGAACATTAAATTCACAGAAGGGAACTGTTACGGAATGATCGGTGCGAACGGAGCCGGAAAGTCTACATTCTTAAAGATTCTGTCCGGACAGCTTGAGCCGACAAAAGGGGATATCGTCATTACTCCCGGCGAGCGACTCTCCTTCCTGCAGCAGGACCACTACAAATACGATGACTGTCTCGTACTGGACACCGTCATCATGGGAAACGCCCGCCTTTATGAAATCATGAAGGAAAAAGAAGTCATCTATGCAAAGGAAGACTTCACAGAAGAGGACGGTATTAAGGCAAGTGAGCTTGAAGGCGAATTTGCCACTATGAACGGCTGGGAAGCAGAATCCGATGCTGCCACCCTTTTGAACGGGCTTGGAATTGACACAGACCTTCATTATAAATACCTGAGGGACTTAACCGGTGCCGAAAAAGTCAAGGTCCTGCTTGCCCAGGCATTATTCGGAAATCCGGATATCCTGCTGTTGGACGAGCCTACCAACCATTTGGACCTGGATGCGATCGCATGGCTGGAAGAATTCCTCATTAATTTTGAAAATACAGTCATCGTCGTATCCCATGACCGTTACTTCCTAAACAAGGTATGTACACAGATCGCTGATATCGATTACGGCAAGATCCAGCTCTATGCCGGTAACTATGATTTCTGGTATGAATCCAGCCAGCTGCTGATCCGCCAGATGAAAGAAGCAAACAAGAAGAAGGAAGAAAAGATCAAAGAGCTTCAGGAATTCATTTCCCGGTTCAGTGCCAACGCTTCCAAATCCAAACAGGCAACTTCCAGAAAGAAAGCCTTGGAAAAGATTGAACTGGACGAGATCAAACCTTCCAGCAGAAAGTACCCTTACATCGACTTCCGTCCGAACCGTGAAATCGGTAACGAGGTTCTCACTGTAGAAGGGCTCTCCAAGACAATCGACGGAGAAAAGATTCTGGACAACATTACCTTCACTCTCGGGCACGACGATAAAGTAGCCTTTGTCGGAAGCAACGAGCTTGCAAAAACAGTACTGTTTAAAATACTCATCGGCGAGATGGAGCCGGATGCCGGAACTTATAAATGGGGAATTACAACCACACAGGCATACTTCCCGAAAGACTTCGGTGGGGAATTTGACAATGACTACACGATCACCGAATGGCTGACCCAGTATTCCGAAAATAAAGACGCGACCTATGTCCGCGGATTCCTCGGAAGAATGCTCTTTGCCGGTGAAGACGGTGTGAAACGTCTGAAAGTGCTTTCCGGAGGAGAGAAGGTGCGCTGCCTGCTTTCCAAAATGATGATCTCTGGTGCAAACGTACTGCTTCTGGATGAACCTACTAACCATCTGGATATGGAATCAATCACCGCGCTGAATAACGGAATGATCAAGTTTCCGGGAGTACTCCTCTTCACCTCACGCGACCATCAGATTGTACAGACAACGGCTAACCGTATTATGGAAATCGTGCCTGGCGGTAAACTGATTGATAAGATTACCACTTACGATGAATATCTTGAAAGTGATGAAATGGCTAGAAAGAGATATACTTATACAGTGGAAACCGAAGACGAAGATTAATCGAATTTCGCAACAGGACCAAAAAGGCCCTACCAGAAAAGACTTCATGTCTCTGGTATGGCCTTTTTTCATCACTTTCTTTACGTCTGTTACAACGCTCTAAGCAGCGTTTTCTTGCCCTCCTCAGGGTTCAGAATCTGTGTCTTCATCCCGGTTAAGTAATCCAGCACATCGGACCATTCTCCGACAGCATATGCTGTACTGTCTATACTTTCGATAGCGCCGATCAAAGAATTGCGAAACTCATCTTTTCTCAAATCAGATATATAATTCGCACCTACCCGATGTGTCAGAACCTCTAACAGTCCCTCTTCTCTTGACATAACTTATTCCTCCTTATGGTACTGCGGATTAAAGCAGACTTTATTCTGCATTATTGTTAAGATTAATTTATATATGGCAGATTATAATTTTTTATGGAAATGTTATTTATTTCCTATCTAAGGACTATCTTTTTTTAGCTAAAAAGTACAGGAATGTATTTGTTGACCAAAGTCTACCTTTTTCATCACCAGATGCATACCAACTATTATTATATTATCAACAATGCAGAATAAAGTCTACCTTTTTCTGCATTATTTTTACCATATTTTTACATCTCTTCTTTTTGGCTGCACCATTTTTTAAAAGTTTTAAAATCTACATTCAGCCTTCTGGATGCCTCTCTGGCGCTGATTTCCTGCCGTTTCCACTCCCAGTATACATTTTCGAATGTTTTGGGAATCTTAAGGGACTCTCTCCCAAAATGTACGCCCCTTGCTTTTGCCACTGCAATTCCCTCCGCCTGTCTCTGCCTGATGCTCTCGCGTTCGCTCTGCGCTACAAAAGACAAAAGCTGCAGTACAATATCAGCAATCAGTGTACCTACCAGATCTTTCCCCTTCCTTGTGTCCAGAAGCGGCATATCAATTACTACAATGTCTGCTCCTATTTCCTTCGTTATGTACCTCCACTGCTCTATTATATCCTCATAATTTCTTCCCAGGCGATCGATGGATTTTACGTACAGGACATCGTCCCGTCTGATATTTCTGAGAAGTCTTTTATATTCGGGTCTGTCGAAATCTTTTCCGGATATCTTTTCCACGTAAAGATTTTTTTCCGGTATCTTCAGATGCTCCATTGCAACCAACTGTCGTTCTACATTCTGGTCTTTAGAAGATACCCTCACATAACCAAAGCATTTGTGCATTCCTTTCCCTCCTTTTACGACACAACTATTATCGCACATTTATGCGGCAGTACCCGCTGGTATATTTTACCAGTTTTCGAACTAAAAAGTAAAACAAAAGCAACTATAATATTATATACAATACATGGAAACATTTTTCGTAATCATCCATAATTTCATAATCAAAAAGATTCATAAAACACCGGACAAAAAAGAAGTGCCCATAAGAGGTGCTGCCGGTATACTGCGAAAAGCCTGAATCTTTTCGCAGTATACCGGCATGAAAACTGATTCCATAACTATCAATTTTCACCTCTTCTGAACACTTCTCCTGACAAAAACAGTTCTATCATTTATATGTGCACTCACTGTGCAGCTCAAACAAGCTCTAATAAAATACTTTGCCTTCTTCCAGAATTTCCGGCTTACCGTCCCTTACTTCTACAATGGTAACAGCACAGTTCTTCGGAACGCCATTTATCCAGAATCTGGATATATCGGTTTCCCCTTTGATGCAGTTTAACATGGCCGTCAGGGACGCACCATGAGTCGAGATAAGGATTGTTTTGTCTGTAAATTCTTCCCTATTGTATAATTCCTCCAGAAATTCCTGAACCCTTTTTTCCACTTCGGGTATGGACTCTCCGCCTTTTGGTACTTTATAACCGGCTGTGTCCGTAAAGAATTTATTGAATTCATCACTGTCCGGATCCCGGTTTTCCCCTCTGCAGCGCATCCCCTCACAGACTCCAAACCCCATTTCCTGAATCCTTGGTTCGTCATATAG
Source organism: Clostridium sp. AF19-22AC (assembly GCF_003479085.1). NCBI lineage: Bacteria > Bacillati > Bacillota > Clostridia > Eubacteriales > Clostridiaceae > Clostridium > Clostridium sp. AF19-22AC. The sequence continues at coordinate 44,786 of NZ_QUGN01000017.1, forward strand.
AGGAACTGTCCTGCCTGAAAGTATGATCCGTGCAGTCTCACGGGCACGGGCCAGAGGGCTTGTGTAGGCTGCATCGAAGGTGACATCTTTCAGTCCCTCTGCCGTCTGTTTTGCCAGATGCCTGCCATAGTCGTTCAGGGGGATGTCCGAATGTCCCTGTACTTTTCCTAATTTATTCCACGCCGTCTCACCATGACGAACTAAATATAATCTCATGCCATACCTCCTGATTTATGTCTATATGTATCTGTATAGTATAAACATTCCTGTTCCTGCCGTCAAGTTACTGCGCAGGCTGTACCCTGCCCCTAATTTGTGCTTGTCTTCTTCCTCTACACCCGCTATAATAATTTTTAAGATATTGAAGCCATACTGGATTTCATATAATTTCAAGGAGGAACTATCATGGAAAAGATAACAAGCTTCACCATAGATCATTTAAAATTAATTCCCGGACTCTATGTTTCACGAAAGGATTTCATAAACGAGCATCCTGTCACCACCTTCGACATACGTATGACGAATCCAAATGAGGAACCCGTCATGAATACAGCTGAAGTACACACGATTGAACACCTCGGTGCTACTTTTTTAAGGAACCATCCTGCATACGGGAACAAAGTCCTCTATTTCGGCCCAATGGGCTGCCGTACCGGATTCTATCTGCTTCTGGGAGGCAGTTATGACTCAGCCGATATAGTTCCCCTTATGCAGGAAATGTTCAGCTTTATATCCACTTTTGAAGGAGAAGTCCCCGGGGCTTCTGCGAAAGACTGCGGGAATTACCTCGATATGAATCTGCCGATGGCCAGATACCTGGCAAAAAAATATCTGAATGAAGTACTCATAGACATACAGGATACACAGATGTACTATCCCGGATAACTATGAAAACAAAAAAGGGAACTGCCAGCCGCAGTTCCTTTTTCTGTTATATGCTGTCATACTTCTTATTTCCCGATCAGCAGTACGATGCTTCTTTCCTTTAGCTCAATCATCTTCTGATTTTCAAGCGGAATACTGCTCTTTTCTACTCCCAGCCTTGTCTCTGTCACCCGATACCACTTTTTCTTCTTTCCCAGCGTCGGCAGGGCAAAGGAATGCTTTTCCCAGTGCATATTGTATGCAATGAAGCAGTCATCGTCTTTTAGTCCGCTGCCACTGTATAGAATTCCGAGCTGGCGGCTTGCAATCTCCGCCGGAATCTGCCATGCATTCTCTCCGTGGTAAGATACGTCCGGCGTTCCGCATGCGGTCTGGTCCAGACCCAGAAGAAGGTCCGCACGATGGAGCACAGGATGTGATTTTCTCAATGCAATCAGTTCCTTCACATACTGGAACAAGTCATCGCTGGTCTTTTTCTTACTCCAGTTGAGCCAGGACAATTCATTGTCCTGGCAATACACATTATTGTTCCCTTTCTGTGTATTCCCAAATTCATCTCCCGCCAGCAGGCACGGCGTTCCCTGGGCCATCAGCAGCAGGAAAAATGCGTTCCGTATCTGGTTCCTCCTAAGTTCCACCACTGCTTTTTTACGGCTCGGGCCTTCCACTCCGCAGTTCCAGCTGTAATTGTAATCCGGGCCGTCCTGATTGCGTTCCCCGTTAGCCTCATTATGTTTTCCGTCATAGGATACGAGGTCAAACATGGTAAACCCTGTATGTGTCGTGATGTAATTGCAGCAGCCATCTTCTTTTGTGTTATGGCGCAGCGCCCAAATAACGTCATTTACCATGCCTTCGTCCCCCTTCAGGAAACGGCGCATGATGTTCTGGAAGGTATCCTCTTTTTTCATGATTTTGACGCCCTTTAAAAGAGGGTCGCCGACAAGCATATCCCACGGTACGGTATATGGATTCACTACAAAACCATCAACATGATATTCCAGAGTATAGTATCTGAGGCACTCCCATGCTTTCTGCGGAAGAATCCCGGCCGCAAAAGGCATCTCCAGAACGACTTCTATGCCGGCTTTGTGATATTGCTTTACCATCTCCTTCAGTTCAAGACAGGGGTTCCCTGATGCACTGTAGGCCGCCTTAGGGGCGAAGTAATATCCGGGTCCGTATCCCCAGTAATTCTGGTATTTTCCCGTGTACTCCTCGAACTCATAAACAGGCATACACTGGATCTGGTTGATCCCCAGTTCTTTCAGATAGGGAATCTTCCCGGCAGCGCCCAGAAAAGTTCCTTTATGTTTTACATGGGAGGAACTGTGCATCGTGAAGCCCCTGACATGCAGACTATACGCAATCACTTCATGGTAAGGGATCTTCAACTGGGAGTCTCCCTCCCAGTCAAAGGAACCCGTGCTGATCTTCCCGCGTATCTGGTGGGACTCGAGGTCTGCCTTCTCTCCAAATGCATGCTGTCCCGTGATTTCCCTGACGAACGGGTCTATACTCACCCGTCCGCCAATTCTGTAATTATATTCATACTTATCCGGCTCCAGCCCTTCTACTGCCAGAAACCGGACCTCACCCACAGCCTTTTCTTCTGGCATGGAGAATACCTGCCCGGGGACCTGTCCGCCCTTTTCGTACAACATAAGTTCACAAGCGGCTCCCGCGGGCACCGCCACTGCAAAATTCACCCTGTCTTTTACGATCCTTACTCCCAGTGGATATGGAACTCCCTGCACTTCTCTCATATTCTCTAGGTCCTCTCTTCCTTTTACTGCCAGCCGTCGGTGCCGTACATCTCTACATTTTCCTTATTGATAAAGAACGTCTCTTCATATGTCTCTCTCTCGTAATCATCGTCGTCCAGAATTGCAATTCCTACCTCGACAGCTTTCTTCCCTATATTGATCGGTGACTGGGCCCCTGTCCCTTCCATTAAAGTCCCCGGTTTCGATAACTCACTTTTCACTCCGGGTGAACCATCCACGCCGTATACGAGAACATCTTTCCTGCCGGCCTCTTCAAGCGCCTCGACTGCCCCAAGCGCCACCTGGTCATTCCCGCACATAACAGCATCAATCTTCGGATTGTCGGTCAGAATTCTCTTCATCTCTTCCTTTGCCGTATCTTTTTTCCCTTTTACATCTGCTCTCGCAAGCACTTCAAAGCCCGCATTTGTAATCGCACTCTCAAATCCCGTAATTCTCTCATTGATAGAATTCATGGAAGGGCATTCCAGTATGACAATCTTTCCTCCGTCAGGACGGTGTTTTACAAGATCCTCACCGCACAGATAACCTGCGTTCTTATTGTCCGAACCTACATAGGCCGTAATCAGGCCGGTTTCCTTTACCTGTGTATCGATATTGATTACCGGGATATCCGCTTCTTTCAACGCCTCCAGAGCCGGTGTGATCTTCTCCCAGTCAACCGGGCATAAAAACACGGCATCCACGCCTTCTTCTATCATTTCCTGAATCTGCTGTATCTGAAGCTCCACATCTGAACCCGGGTCCTTTGTAACCAAATGGTATTCCTTTTCATTCAGAGATGTCTCTATAGACTTCTTAAGGGTATCGAAATAAGGATTGCCCATATCTATACAGCTATAGCCGAAGGTATAGCCGTCGTACACTTCCTCTTCTTCCTCGCCGCCATCCTCATTCTCTGTTTCCTGTACTGCATTATCTTCAGGCGTACCTACATTTTTCTTGCAGCCCGCGAGCATCATGGATGCTGTCAGAACTACAAGGAGTACGCTCAGTATTTTCTTTTTCATCTGTTAACCTCCTACATGTTTCTGAATCTGTCAATCACCTGCTTCTTCCATTCTACCGTTTTTCTCCCCAATGTCAATAGTTACTGTTCACAGGCAAGCCTGTAAACAGTAAAGCGCCTGCTCATTTAAAGTCGCCTGCGGCGAGGAGCAGGCTTATTGGCTACTTTACGTTCTTCCTCCCAGCCTATCAGCGTAGTGATAGGCTGGGGAGTGAGCAGTAACTGTCAATAGCAACAACTGCCATCCCGTGTATGTTTCCCCTTGCTTTTTACTCTTCTTTTTGTTAGAGTTAAGGTATATCCAAGGGCCGCATCAATCTGCACCCGCGGAAGGATCTGCCGATAAAACTGCAGAATAAGCCAACCAATAAAGGAGATCATCTATGAACGAAGAAAACGAATCACTCACCGTAACATTAACACTCGACAACAATGAAGAACTTGAGTGCGCTGTACTCACAATCTATGAAGTGGACGGACAGGAATATATTGCCCTGCTCCCCCTGGATGAGGAAGGCAGCAATGAGGAAGGACAAGTCTTCCTTTACCGCTTCTCTGAAAAGACACCGGGTGAACCGGAGCTCGAGAACATCGAAGATGATGATGAATACGAACGTGCTGCTGATAAGTTCGATGAGTGGCTGGATACTCAGGAATTTGAAGACCTGGATCTGGATGACGACTCAGACGAGGAATAACTCATCAACAAAACGGGAAGGGGATGTCTCCTTTCCGTTTTTTGTTTTAACATACACGATTTTAAGCAGTTCCTTTGCTCTGGTCATTGCTACATAAAAAAGCCGTCTTTCCTCCTCAATCCCCTGTTCTTTCAGCGCCTTTTTATAGGGTACCTGACCCTCGTTGGCCTCGATAATGTAAACCGTGTCGAATTCCAGCCCCTTTGCCGCGTGCATCGTCATCAGGCGGACGCCTTCATGATTCAGTTCTTTTTTCTTCTCCCTGAGCTTCAGAGTATTGGTATACTCCTCAACATGCGTAAACCACTCTTCCAGCGTCGCATATGGGCGGGCAGCCTCTTCCAGCTCCGCCATTACCTCGAACAGGTCGCCTGCATTGATTTTTCTTTCCTTTGCATATTCTCTCAGAAAATCGTCATATCCAATCCGTTTCCTCAGATATTGGATAGCCGCGTAGGGAGCCATTTTCACAAGCATTTTCAAGTCCCACTCAAATTGGTCTACCCTGTCCTGCATCCATTCTTTATCACAGTAGAATCTTCTTAAATCTTCGAAAGAAACATTCCTCCCAGACAGGCTGTCCCTGCCAATATACCGCTTCGGCCGGTTCATGATCTGCAGGAAATCCTGTCTTTCACGGCTTCCGAGCGCCATTTTAAAATATGTCCGGATATCTTTTGCAATAAAATGATTATAAATGTTCGGCATATGCTCCCTCATTTGAAACGGGATCTGACGCTCTAAAAGGCCTTCCACAAGCGGCCTTGCATCTGTATGGATGCGGAACAAAACTGCAATCTCCTCCGGTTTTACCCCTGACCTGATTCGTTCCTGTATTTCATCCAGAATATATGAGCCTTCCTCAACCGGATCCCGCACCTCCTGTACATGGAGACTCGCCCCTGCCTGTTTATCCGCCCGGATTGCCTTGTCAAAACGTACTTCGTTATGTCCGATCACCTTCAGGGCATTTTCCACAATATTCGATGTGGAACGGTAATTGATATCCAGAAGGATCTGCTTTGCACCCGGAAAATCTTTCTTAAACTGGAACATCAGCTTTGCATCCGCACCCCGGAATCCGTAAATGGACTGATCGTCGTCTCCGACCGCAAACAGATTATTTTGAGGGGCTGAAAGCATTTTAATCACGTCATACTGTACCTGGTTAATATCCTGGAATTCATCTATTAGAATATACTGAAACTTTTCCTGCCACATTTTCAGGATATCCGCTCTGGCACTGAATAATTCATAGCAGAGAACAAGCATATCGTCAAAATCGATTTTTCTTGCTTTTTTACGCTCCTCTTCGTACTGCCGGTAGATATCCCGGAATGCACCGGCATTACATTTTGTTGATTTATAGGTCTCTATATCAAGCCTGTTATTCTTTATCTTCCCGATTTCCGTTGCAATCTCCTGCAGGAAATCTTCTTCATCAAAAATCTCTATATTCTCCTGCTGGTTCACGACATGGCGGATCAGCTGGTATTTTTCTTCCTCTGATAAAATATTCTGAGGCCCGAACCTGTAGGCCCATTTCAGTATCCCATAGTATATTCCGTGGAACGTGCCAACAGTGACAGGAAGCTTCTTACTTCCCATCAGATTTATAAAGCGGTTCTTCATCTCCGTGGCCGCATACTTAGTAAAAGTAATGACCAGAATTTCTTCTGGCCTTACTTTTTGTTCTTCAATCAGGTATTTCATTCGGTTCACAATTGTCAGGGTTTTCCCGGAACCGGGACCCGCCAGTACGAGACATGGGCCTTTCCCATGAGTGACTGCCTCTGTTTGAGCCTTACTGAAACTCATATATACCTCTTTCCCAGTCATTTGTTCAGCTTAACTTCTCAATCGCAGTTTTAATCCTGCTTATAGATTCTTCTTTTCCGAGAATCTCCATGATCTCCGTGGCACCTCCGGGTGTGTTCTGTTTTCCTGAAACAGCGGTTCTGACCGGCCACATAACATAACCGTTCTTACAGCCCTTCTCTGCCACGTACCCTTTCAGCGTTTCGAACAGGGCATCATTACTGTAATCTTCCTGGGCCTCCAGAAGCGGAAGCAGTTCTTTCAGTACTTCTAATGATGTCTCCTCATTCGTCTTCATCTTCTTATGGGTGTACATTGCCGTATCATACTCCGGAAGTTCTTCAAAGAAATCGATCTGCCCGGTAATGTCCGGGAATACCTCGATCCTTGACTTTACAAGTCCGGCAATCTTCTTTAGGTCATAGTCCTTTTTGATGACTTCTTTTATATATGGCTCTGCCATCTCATAGAACCGGTCAAAGTCCATTGCCTTTATATACTCCCCGTTCATCCACTTTAACTTTACAGTGTCAAATACCGCCGGTGACTTGTTCATATGGCGGTAGTCAAAAGCTTCCACCAGCTCCTGCAGGGTGAAAATCTCCCTCGTATCCGCCGGGCTCCAGCCTAAAAGTGCTACGAAGTTTACAACGGCTTCCGAAACAAATCCCTGCTCGATCAGGTCCTCATAAGAAGAATGCCCGCATCGTTTGCTCAGCTTCTTATGGTTCTCATCTGTAATCAGGGGACAGTGTACATAAACAGGGACTTCCCATCCGAATGCCTCATACAGGCGGTTGTACTTCGGTGCAGAGGAAAGATATTCATTTCCCCTTACTACATGGGTGATCTCCATCAAATGGTCATCGATTACATTTGCAAAATTATAGGTCGGGAACCCGTCTGATTTGATCAGGATCATATCATCGAGTTCTGCATTCGGGACTGTAATATCCCCGTATATCTCATCCTGGAAAGTTGTCGTGCCTTCATTCGGTACGTTCAGACGGATGACCCACGGTGTCCCTTCTGCCAGCTTTGCCTCCACCTCTTCTTTGGAAAGCCCGAGGCAGTGCTTGTCGTATACAACAATATCTGTCCCGTCTTCAGATACAGAAGTCTTTAAAGACTCCAGTCTTTCTTTATCACAAAAGCAATAGTAAGCATCGCCCTGTTCCACAAGTTGTTTTGCATACTTCAGGTATAATCCGGAAGCATTTCTCTCACTCTGCACATATGGGCCGTACCCGCGGTCTTTGTCGGGTCCCTCATCATGAATCAGGCCTGTTTTTTCCAGTGTCCGGTATATAATCTCCAGAGCCCCTTCCACAAAGCGCTCCTGATCTGTATCTTCCACACGGAGGATAAAATCGCCCCCCTCATGCTTTGCAATTAGATATGCGTATAACGCCGTCCTTAAATTTCCTACATGCATCCTCCCTGTCGGACTTGGTGCGAACCTTGTTCTTACTTTACTCATGTCATTTTCTCCATTTTCTGTTTCTTATTTTGAATTTATCTGGTATGTCTTTACCAGTTTTTCAAGTGCATCATCGACTCTGCTGTATATCACTACATCTGCCAGCTTATCTGAATAATGCTCCTGATTTGTAATAAGGATCAGCTTCTCCCCATTGTAATACTGAATCAGCTGATGGCACAGTGCTGCATGCAGGCTCGTTCCCAGAACAAGCAGCACGTCTGCCTTCTGAATCTCTTCGGCAGCTTTCGTCACAATGCCATTATCTACCATCTCCCCGAACAATGTGATCTTCGGGCGGATTGTATTCTCACATTTTTCACAAAGGGGGATCCCCTTTGCATTCTTCATGTACTCTATCGGATATTCCTTCCTGCAGTGGGGGCAGAAGTTATCATACACGGAACCGTGCAGGTTGACCACGTTTTTACAGCCCGCCCTCTCTAAAAGTCCAAATATGCGTTTGGTAATTGAACATTGTATCAGGCCGTACCCTTCCAGTTTCTGGAGGTTCATAAATCCCTTTCCCGGCGGTATCTCTGTCTGCGCAAGAACCTCATTTTTGTAAAATTCAAAAAAAAGTTCCTTCCTGGTTGCATAAAAGGCACTGCTCATGATCTCCTCCACAGAATAACCGTACTTCTGCTCGATATCATATGACACAGCCCCGTCCCTCAATCCGGGATATCCATTCTCCAAAAGCATCTCAATCCCGCTCATCGCAACAGTATACTGACTCTCTTTCAGCATTTGTAAAATATTAGCGCCCGGCATACTCATCCCGCCTTCCTATTCCTTACACATTTGCCGCAGGTTTCATTGTTAAAATCATTATAAATCAAGTCCCACGATTGTTCAACATTTCAATTCACATTCCTAATGTGTATCTTTCGGAACCGTTTTTTTTAAGTGCACCTTAAACAAGGTGTCCATAATAAAAACGGCAAGTGAGATAACTCCCGCAATTTCCAGTGTCTGTGTCAGGTAATAACTGCACTGTGCACTGTCATTGGCTATCAGATAATAAACAATCCGGTACATACCGGCACCGGGAACGGTCGGCAGAATACCCGCTATCAAAAATATGGTCACCGGGGCTTTAAATACTCTGGCAAAGATGTGCGAGGTCAGTGCGATTGCAAGTGCCGAAAAGAAAGATGCCAGTACGGCATCCACGTGGCACTGCACACTGAACAGATAGACAAAACCGCCGATCGCACCTACGATCCCATCGTGCAGCATGTACTTCTTCGGTGTCTCCAGCAATACCGCGAATGCAGCCACGGCCACAAAACATCCCGCCACCCCGAATACCAGCATCATATCAGCCCACCTCCACGGAAGAATACGCCTGCCAGTGCAATGCCCGCACCGACGCCAAGTGCAACTGAGGCCGCAATCAGGAATGCCTCCAGTATTCTGGCCCCTCCGGAAATATAATCCCCCTGAAGTGTATCCCGCACCGCATTCGTAATTGCCACACCGGGAACCAGGGGCATGATCGAACTCATAATGATAATATTATCATTCACAGACGGTATGACCTGTTTCAGTGAAATAGCAGCCAGTGCTATCGCAAAGGAAGACAGCATGTCCAGAATGAAACCATTGATCCCCAGCCGTTTTCCAATGGTATGCGTCAGGGCAAGCACCGTACCAGTCAGGACTGCCGCCCCTACCTCCGTAACCCCTCCGCCAAACAATGGTGCAAATCCGGTGGCTGCAAGGATTGTTGCCAGATTATAGATCCATGTGCGGTGCTGTTTCCCGCCGGCCTTTTTCAGTCTCTCATAGGATTCTTCCAGCGTCAGCCCACCGGAACAGTACTTTCTGGATATATCATTTACTTCCATGATGCAGTTCAGGTTCGTCCCACGTTCCTGCACACGCTTCGTGGCAGTGATCGGTTCCATGTCCGGGCCCCCTAATGTCGCCACAAGACCTGTCATCATCACAGTAGCCTCCACCGTCTGTGTGCCCGCGGTACGAAGGATATGGTTCATCGTATCTTCCACACGGTACGTCTCGGCTCCGCTGCACAACATCAGTTCCCCCGCCAGGACCGCTGTATTCATAACAAGTTTATAATCCATATTTATATGTCCTGCCTTTTCAATCCGCTTATGCCGGGAATCTGGTATTCCCCAGAGCGTGTTTGATAAATCATGTATACGGCTGATTTATCAAACACGCTCTAATCCCCGGCTGTATAAATACTTAAACATTTTAACACAAATACATTACTTGTGAAACCCCCGATTACTTTAACTGTACAGTTACCTGAAAACCGGAGAAGATTTCCTGAAACTCTTCGAAATAATCTGGAGGAGCAGAAATCACTAAACCACTGCCTCCACTTTCACCAAATGCCATGCTGCCCACTTCCGGCGGCAGACTTTTGATCATGACCAGCTTTGACAGATTCGTATTAGCAAAAGCGTAATCAGCAATACGCGTTACAGAGGATGGAAGTTCATAGGTCCCGATTCTGCCGCTTGGAAATGAAACGATTGTTGTCATATCCTTATCAAACAGTGCACCGTCTTCAATATAAGTTATATTATCCGGAATCTCAATATCAGTGATTCCCTCCCCGGCGTTATCAAATGCACCACTCACTATCCCCGTACAGCCTTCAGCAGGAAGGACTAAGTAACCGTCATCAATCTGGGCCTCCTCCGGTATAAAGCGGCAGAGCAGTCCCTCCTCATTAATTTCGAATCCTGCCGCTGCATTCACAGTTCCGTCTGAAGGAGTGTCCGGTGCAGTTCCATCATTCGGCACATCCGTGCCAGAGCCTTCGTCCGGTACATCGGGCGGCACAATTTCCGGCGTGTCGGGCAGAACCGTTTCCGGTATATCAGGCACCACATTCTCCGGTGTGTCAGGCAGTACTGTTTCTGGTGTACCGGGTACCACATTCTCTGGTGTACCGGGTACCACATTCTCCGGTGTGCCGGGTATCACAATCTCCGGCGGGTCCGGAGTGAAAGGGTACTTTCCATATGTATTTTCACCTGCTGCATGGTGATCCATCGCTATATCCGGTCCGGAATACAAATTTCCCGTCAGATTCATACCACTTTCATCCGGCAGAACGACTGCCGGCCCGATATACATATTCGCATTCTTTAGCCTTACAGCACCGGCCTCCATATTTTTCCACGGGAATTTAACACTATCCGGCCACTGTGTCAGAATCTTTGCCGGATCCCATCCATTAATGTTTCCTGCTATCGGCTGGTATGGATTCTTTGTCATTTCTTCCATCATCTTTGTATCTGCTGACGCAATTTCTGCATAATTCAACTCCGGCAGTTCATATGCCGTCCCCGTCAGAATTATCATCGCCAGCGTGGCACCCAACGCCGAAAACATTCTTCTTTTACTTAACATGTTTCTTGTAATTTTACCGCAATATTCCATAATCCCTCACCTGTACCTTCTATAATTTTCCAAACACCACAATAACTGATTTTACAAAAGAAACGGCAGCGCTGCAACTATTATGCAACATTTCTTTGCTTTTTTGCAGAAACATGCTGCTGTACATACCATTCTGGTGTGCACAGCAGCTGAAACATCACGATTTTACACAAGAAAAAGGAATGCTGCAAGCTTTTACAGCATTCCTTTACGCTTTTTTAATATACTCCGGGCACTCCTGTTACCAGCTCCCGCCGCCTCCGCCGCCGAAACCGCCTCCGGAAAATCCGCCCCCTGAGAAGCCGCCTCCCGTAAAACCTCCGCCTCCGTGACCTGTTCCCGAGGTCACAGAAGGCTGAGGCACGGTCAGGGTCGACGCTGTTTTGTTCAGGCCGCTTATCATCAGCCTGTTAAACATATAATAGTCGAAGAATGTATAGCTGTGATATGGTGTATACCACTGTGGTGCAGCCAGAGACAAATTCTTCAGTTTTTTTGCAAACACGTCCGAGAGACCGAACACATATGCATACGGTATCACGTGGTAAAACCATTGAGGATCGGTCTTTGCCAGTTCATTCATCCGGTCCAGTTCTGCCGTCTCTATGAAATCTCTCAGACCTGCAATGCGTCCCATCCACTCGGCACACTTGGGAGTCCTGCTCTTCATAAAACCTGTCATGCCGATCGATGCGCCAGTCATGACAAGCAATGGAATCAGGACCCAGATATAATCAAACACCTCTCTCTGGATCACCCGCATGATATAACTGCCTGTATAGACTGCCGTAGAGAGAAAACAGATTCCCAGTGTAACAGCAGCCGTCCCTTTTCGTGACACATTCGCTTTTGCATACCAGTCATCAATATTGGAACAGAAGATCAGCATGCCGGCCAGCAGCACAGCCCACAGGACCACCTGCAGGACCCCCCTGCCTATACTTGTATAAGAATAAATACTGGTAACCGCCATAAACCATGCAAGTGGCAGCGTACATAAAACCTTCGAAACCACGCGGGAAATCTTTGACCCGCGGGTATACAGCATATCATTTCCACCGCTCTTGAAATAATTCTTCAGTTGTGTCTTTGCCATGTCCAAAGTTCCCCTGAACTTGTACTGAAGTTCTGAGATTTTACGTTCCGCCCCCCGCTCAAATAGTTTTCGGAAGACCGTATGCTGGTAATTCGGTGCATCTGCCGGAAGCTCTGCGAGCTTATACAGACACAGTTCATGGTCCGCCATTTCTTCGATCCGCACATACCCTTTATCCGCCCAGTAGATAATCAGGGAAAGAACATCCTTGTCCTCCACGCTTCCGTCAATAATATATCCGACCGCGGCACTGTCCAGCCCTTCCGGGGGCTGGTACTGGATCGATGTAATAATCGGTTCGTCTTTTCCAAATTTTAAAAACAGGATCAGTATCAGCAGGAATACTGCGATCCCCGGCAGGAACAAAAGCCATCTTAAAAATGACAGACTGTTCGCCCCTGTAAAATAGCCTTTTTCCACGGGTGCATAAAAAGTAATTCCTTCCCCAATTCTCAGGTCCGTCTTTAATATACCGGTTACCGTATTACCATCCCAGGTTAATTTCAGAATCTCCTTTGCATTCTCGATTCCCCCGTAACTACCATAGTAAAAGCGAAGCTTGCTATGATCTATTTCCTTCGGAAATGTGATACTAAATCGACTCCCCGCCGGAATCCTGTTCTGCCACTGGCCGGGCATGACATTGTATGTTGTCTCATAATAATCCTCTGTCTGTACCCTTGGGATGACTGTATAGGAAATCTTATACTCTTCCTGAGCCCCCGCAAAGGCATCCGCATCCCCGAGACGCAGGACCTTGCTGCCATTTTCTGATGTCACATCCAGACCGGAGTCTGAATGAATGTCCGTAATTTTCGCATGATACGGAACCGGCCTCAGCTTTGCATTCTCATCAAGGGAATAGATAACTCCCTTGTACGGGATATGGCGGTAAATCCCATGCCTTGCATCCAGAAAATCCACGCCGATATGTTCCGTCACCTCATAGGACCGGTCTTCCCTGACAACAACGTCTGTATTAAAATACCGGGTATTCATGGCCGTATCCTGTTCTACCCCTGCCGTGGTCGTTGTCCTCTTCTCCACAGCCCCGGAGCCGAATGTCAAAAGCAGCCAGATCCCGCCCCAGACCAAAAATGAAACCGCTCTACCGCTCATCCTCTTCATATGCATATCCCCCTGACAGCGCTGTTAAAATGATACCTTTACATTTTCTCTCTGGCCAGCCGTTTCCACCTCGTACAGAGGTTTTCTCCTGAACCCGAAAATGCCTGCCAGAATATTGCCCGGGAACATCTCGATCTTCGTATTAAAACGGTTTACAACACCGTTGTAGTATCTTCTGGATCCCGCAATCTCTTCTTCAATGCGTGAAAGCTGGTCCTGAAGCTGGATGAAGTTCTGGTTTGCCTTCAGGTCCGGGTAAGCTTCCGATAACGCAAATAGAGACTTCAATGTATTACTCAGAATATTATCATTTTCAATCCGCTCCTTGGCAGTCGATGCATTCATCGCTGCATTCCGCGCGGAAATGACCTTCTCCAGAGTCTCAGACTCATGCTTTGCATAACCTTTGACAGTCTCCACATAATTAGGGATCAGGTCATACCTTTTTTTCAAAGATACGTCCATTGCCGAAAATGCCTCTTCCGCTTTGTTCCTCAATTTGACAAAACCGTTATAGGAACTGATAAGCCAGATCACAAGAATCACTACAACTGCGAGAATAATCCATAATGCCATAATTACTGCCTCCTTCGGGTCTTCCCCAATACATCATCTGTCTGCATATACGCTTGTTATTTCTTTCTGTCATTGTATCGCAATCCATACACCGATGCAATCATTAATATTTCCATACTCTACATATTATTCACCATTATTCACAATCAGACGTTTCTTTAGACATGTCAATTTCTGCAATTGCTTTATCCAAAAAGATTTCCCCGTCTAAATGTTCAAGTTCATGGCAAAAACATTTTGCCATCTCCCCCTCGCCGGTCAGAATCAGCTCCCCGCCATTTTCATCCAGTGCCTGAATCGTAACTTGCTCTGGACGGATGGTCTTTACAAAACGATTTGGAAAGCTTAAACAGCCCTCCACACATTCCTGAACACCACTTCTTCCAATTATCTCAGGATTCACCAGTTTCAGGGTATGGCCGCAATAATCGATTACGACCAGTCTTTTCAAAATTCCCACCTGGTTCGCCGCCAGCGCCGCACCATTCCCGGTCTGGTGCAGTGTCTCCATCATGTCCCCGAGTATCTGCCTGATCCTGCCATCTATGCATTTCACTTCTTTACACTTTTTTCTCAATAAAGGATCACCCTGATACCGTATGTTTCTAACTGCCATTTTTTCCTCCTCTGCTGCTGTCAGCTCTTGATTTTCTGACACTTTCCTGAAATAAAAAGATTTCCTCAATGGTGCACCCGAATACTTGTGCGATATCATGTGCCAGCCAGATAGATGGTTCAAATTTCTCCGTTTCTATTGCATTGACTGCCTGTCTGGATGTCCCCACGAGTTCTCCAAGCTGTTCCTGTGTCATGCCTCTTTGTTCACGAAATTCCCGGATTCTGTTTTTCATTTACTTTACACCTCTATACTTTATCATCTTCTCCTGTAATTATATGTCTTCCCCAGAGTAATGTCAACCTTACATCCGCAGTTACAGTAAAGGCACTGAAAAGCCTGTTACCGTCTGCTTTTCAATGCCTTCTTCACTGAATATACTCTTTAAAAAAATTTTTCCTGACTGCAGAAGCCTATACATTAATTTCGGCTTTTACTCCCAGCACGTCATGATTCTCCTCAAGCAAAGGATTGATCACGCGGCCTAAATATGCCTCAACCTGCTCTTTTGCACGTCCCACATATTTGGATGGGTCCATCGTCTTCTTCAGGTCTTCCAGACTCATGTTGAATGCATCGTCTGCGGCAATCAGTTCGAGAAGGTTATTATCCAGTCCCTTCTCCTTCACATTGCGTCCCGCTTCCATAGAAAGCTCACGGATTTTCTCATGAAGTTCCTGTCTGTCCCCGCCGGCTTTTACGGCATCCATCATGATGTTCTCCGTTGCCATGAACGGAAGCTCTGACATCAGACGCTTTTCAATGACTTTCGGATACACAACGAGCCCGTCCACTACATTTAAGCAAAGATCCAGGATACCATCGATAGCCAGAAAGCCTTCCGGCACGCTTAAGCGCTTGTTGGCGGAATCATCCAGTGTTCTTTCAAACCACTGGGTAGCCGATGTAACTGCCGGATTCAGGGCGTCGATCATCACATATCTGGACAGAGATGCAATTCTCTCACTTCTCATAGGGTTTCTCTTGTATGCCATAGCAGAAGAACCAATCTGTGTCTTTTCAAACGGCTCCTCGACTTCTTTCAGATGCTGGAGCAGACGGATATCATTGGAGAACTTATGTGCACTGGCCGCGATACCTGCAAGCACATTCAGCACCCTTGTGTCCACTTTTCTGGAATATGTCTGTCCGGAAACCGGGTAGCATGCTTTGAATCCCATCTTTTCAGCGATCATCGGGTCGATCTTGTCGATTGTTTCCTGATCCCCGTCAAACAGTTCCAGAAAGCTTGCCTGTGTCCCTGTCGTCCCTTTAGACCCAAGAAGCTTCAGGCTTCCCAGAACATAGTCCAGATCTTCCAGATCCATCTCAAATTCCTGCATCCAGAGCGTTGCACGCTTTCCGACCGTTGTCGGCTGTGCCGGCTGGAAATGTGTGAAAGCGAGTGTCGGCTGTGCCTTATATTCACCGGCAAACTTCGCCAGCTCGGCAATGACATTGATAAGCTTTGTGCGGACCAGCTTCAGTGCCTCGGACATCACGATCATATCCGTGTTATCCCCTACATAACATGAAGTTGCCCCCAGATGGATGATCCCCTTTGCTTTCGGGCACTGCACACCATAAGCGTACACATGTGACATCACGTCATGGCGCACTACTTTCTCACGTTCTTTCGCCACATCATAATTGATATCGTCCGCATGGGCCTTTAATTCCTCAATCTGCTCATCGGTAATATTCAGTCCCAGTTCCTTCTCCGTCTCGGCAAGGGCGATCCAGAGCCTCCTCCATGTCCTGAACTTCTTATCCGGTGAAAATATATACTGCATCTCTTTACTGGCATAACGCTCGGAAAGAGGGCTGACATAACGGTCCGTACTCATAAAATGTTATCTCCTATTCTGTTTCAAATTTTATCCTATTTGATGCCGATACGTTTAAAGACTTCCTGATATGCATCTTCTACATTGCCCATGTCCCTGCGGAAACGGTCTTTGTCAAGTTTCTCATGAGTCTCTTTGTCCCACAGTCTGCATGTATCCGGTGAAATCTCGTCGGCAAGGATGATATCACCGTGGAATCTTCCGAATTCGATCTTGAAATCAATCAGTTCGATACCTGCTTCATCGAAGAACTTTTTCAGGACATCATTCACCTTGAATGTATATTCTGTGATCTTGTCGATCTCTTCTCTTGTAGCAGCCCCGATTGCGATTGCAAAGTAGTCGTTGATCATCGGGTCGCCAAGATCATCATCTTTGTAGCTGAATTCCAGTGTCGGTGCTAATAATTTTCTTCCTTCTTCGATGCCCAGCTTCTTGGAAAAACTTCCTGCTGCCACGTTACGCACGATGACTTCCAGCGGGACGATCTCGACTTTCTTCACTGCCGTCTCACGGTCGCTTAATTCCTCTACATAGTGAGTCGGAACGCCTTCTTTTTCCAGTACTTGGAAAATATAGTTGGTCATGCGGTTATTGATTACGCCTTTTCCTACGATTGTTCCTTTTTTCTCGCCATTGAATGCAGTGGCATCATCTTTATAATCTACAATTACAATATCCGGGTCCTCTGTTGAAAATACTTTCTTTGCTTTTCCTTCGTATAACTGCTCTAATTTTTTCATACGTTCACACCTGTCCTTTTTGTTTTATCCTCGTTAAATGGTACGACTGTCTTTCAAATCGTGAAAAACAAAGTCTCGCAGGCTAATTATAATACAAGGCAGAGGGAAAATCAATATACCCTCTGCCTTGTATAAAATAATGTTCATTATTTATTTTTGCGTGAATATATAAGTAACACTTATATATAGTATTGCATTTATCAATATTCTTCTGAAAGTTTCCCCAGAAACTCCTTCATCCTCGTGTTGTCAGAGCCGAATACTTCATCCGGAGTCCCCTGCTCGGCTATGACTCCCTTGTCCATAAATATAATATGGTCGGCCACATTTCTGGCAAAATTCATCTCATGTGTCACGATCACCATCGTCATATGTTCCGCAGCCAGATCTTTAATGACCTTCAGTATCTCACCTGTCAGTTCCGGGTCGAGGGCCGATGTCGGTTCATCGAAGAATAAAATTTTCGGGTTCATCGCAAGTGCCCTTGCAATGGAAACCCTCTGCTGCTGTCCGCCCGACAGCTGGTAAGGATAAGCGTTCTCCTTATCCTGAAGTCCCATTTTCTGAAGCAGTGCCCTTGCCTCGGCAAATACCTCGTCTTTATTTCTTTTCTGCACCTTGATTGGTGCATCGGTAATATTCCTTATCACAGAAAAATGGGGAAACAGGTTGAAGTTCTGAAATACAAGTCCGTACTCTCCCTCATAATGAATCTCCCCCTCATCCGGTGCCTCAAGATTCGTTGCACAGCGCAGAAGTGTAGATTTTCCTGAACCGGAAGGCCCGATGATCGCAAGGACCTCGCCCTCCTCTACCGTCAGGGAAATATCCTCAAGCACTCCAAAGCCGTCAAAGCTCTTTTTTATATGTTTCATTTCCAGCAAACTCATGACATTTCCTCCTATTGGTAGTAATTCAGCTTCTTTTCAATCCCCTCCATGATAACAGCCACGACAAGATTGAAGATATAGTAGAATATCCCTGCCGCAACAAGAGGGATTACAGAAGTCTGTGATGACGCAATCATCTTGGCCGTCGTAAACATTTCGGCAACTGCAATCGCAAATGCCAGAGAAGTATCCTTTACAAGTGTGATTACCTCATTGGTTACAGACGGCATAATCCGCTTGATTACCTGCGGGAAAATAATGCGGAAGAAGGTCTGCACCCTGCTGTACCCCAGGAGTCTCGCCGCTTCATACTGTCCCACCGGCATAGATTCGATCCCGCCCCGGTATATCTCGGCAAAATACGCGGCATAATTGATCGCAAACGCAATCAATGTCGCAGTGAGCCTGTAGGAAGTGGAGATCCGGATTCCGAATATGTAAAACGGCCCGAAGTAAACAACCATCAGCTGCAGCATAAGCGGTGTCCCGCGCATAATAGATATGTACGCCTTCGTGATCCACTGTATGACCTTAATTCTTGACATCCTTCCAAATGCAACAATCAATCCCAACGGCAGGGAAAACAAAAGCGTAGCCACAAATATTTCAATCGTAACCAGCATTCCGCCTGACAGCTGCCCTATCATCGCCATAATACTAATCTTCATTTCATCGTCCTCCGGGTCTTAACTGGATAAAAAGGCCAGATACAGTTCCTGACCTTTTTTCCATCTTTTCTTATTTTATTTGCCTAAAGTAACAGAGTCCTCAACACCCCATTTTTTTGCAATCGTCATGAATGTGCCGTCATCTGCCATCTCATTTAACGTCTTCTGAACCTGGTCTCTTAACTTTTCATTGCCTTTGTTGAAACCAACCGCATACTGCTCTGAAGATATTGTTTCGTCAAGTGTTATGTAGCCGCCGTTTCTGGAAGCGATCTGATATTTTGCAACACCGACATCCATCGCAACCGCCTCTGCCGCTCCGGCCTCCAGATCCATGAATGCGGTATTATAATCCGGCACCTGTGTCAGTTGTCCGAATGTATCCGCAAGTTCCTTCTGGTCGCCTTCCAGTGCTGCCAGCGCCGAAGAGTCCGCCTGCACCTCGACAATCCTGCCTGCCAGGTCTTCCAGTGATTTGATACCGGAATCCTCTGCCACGACAACCACCTGGCTGTTGTCCACATATGGATCAGACCATGTGTAATCATCCTCGCGGCCATTCATCGTAAATCCATTCCAGATACAGTCGATCGTACCTGAGCTTAATTCCATATCCTTTGCATCCCAGTCGATCGGCTGCTTTACAAGCTCCCATCCATTCCTGTCACACACTTCCTGGGCCAGGTCCAGGTCAAATCCCACATATTCACCATCGTCATCCTTATACCCATAAGGCGGGAAACTTGCATCGAATCCAAGTGTAAACTTATCACCCTCCGCCTTTTCTTCATTGACCACTTCTGTCTTACTCTTTGTCTCTTTCTTTTCTGAACTGCCGGAATCCTTCGCTGTATCTTCTTTACTTCCGCACCCTGTAAGAGCCGTTGACAGCATAAGTGTCGCAGCCAGAGCCAATGCTAATTTTCTTTTCATAAGTTCGTCCTCCCTTGCGCAGTGCTTTATTCTTTTATCAATTGATTACTTTACCACGCTAAATCGCTTAGACAGCATATCATACATCCAGACAAAAGTCAAGATTCTGTGCCGTGAAAACAGCTAAAAACAGCGGCTAAGGGGAAGAACTTCCCCCCTGGCCGCATTTCATTTTATATATGGCTTCTTCTGTACTGCTGTTTCCATTTTTCAAGCATCACCGCGCTTGGCTCCATCTGGAGATGGCTTTTGATGTCCTCCATTTCCTGGCGCATCTGGGCATTGATTTCTACATAATCGTCGTGTTTTGTCAGGAGGATGTGATATTCCTCCAAAGACATATATCTGTATGATGCATACAGATACGGCTTCAGAAGTGCCTTATCTTCGCAGATCTGATATGCCCTGTCATACATTTTTGCAGATTCCTGATATAGGAACAGCCTTCCATAGGCCGCCCCCAGGCCCGCATATATTTTCCCGTAAAATTTGGGATCTACGCTCTCATCCGGATCTTCATTGAGGATCGCCTGATATACCAGAATTGCCTCTTCTATCTCACCGCTCTCCAGCAGGTTGTCACCCTTATACTTCTGGCGTTCGATATCCTTCTGGTTCTTCAGGCGTTCCAGTACATTCTGGATACGGATCATCTCCGGCTCACGGAATATCTTGGAGCTTTTTAGAATCGTCAGTACAAACTTCTCAACTGAGCCGTTCAGGCGGATGACGTCCCGCAGGCTTCCTGCAAGTACGGTCAGACCTACTTCCTCTTCCAGCCAGTTGCAGAGCTGCTCATTCATAATCGTGTAATCAATCAGGTAGAGATTATTGCACAGATAATAGCATAATTCTTCAATTGTATATATCTTGCAGTGTATCCTCGTGATCTCATAAGGATGCGTTGCGTGTCTGTCATGACAAAGAATTAAACTTCCCATCATTGCCTCCTAAGTGAATTATCTTCTCTTCCTGAAAATCCGTAGGCAGGAAAAACTCCCCGAATCCTACGTCCCTTGCCGTGATTTTGCATGTCTTTTCATCGAGAAACAGTGTTTCCAGCTGCAATCGCATAGAGTATTCCCCGCGTTTCGGGAAATTCTCAAGCGGGATCACTTCCGTCTTCAAGGTTCCCTGTATCAGTGATTCCACATGAAGTTCGATGTCTTCCACGTCCTCCAAAAGAACCTCCCACTGATTATTCGATTCATACCAGTGGGCCCCCCACGATACGATCGGATACCACATTTCCTGCCCGTCCACCCTCATATTGACTGTGATCTGGTCCGTCAGCTTTGTATCCGACAGATAGACCGGGTCCTCAATATGCATGTACATCTTGCGGTAGGCTGTGTAGCAGGCGCCCTTGCTGTAAAGGTTATTGCCGATAAAGGCCCTTCTGCCGTTGCAGAGCACACGCAGGGATGTGGGGTACCAGTTATTCTCAAACCCTTCCCCTGTCAGGAATACAGAAGAAACAATCCGTTTGTCAAATACGCCTTCAATAAACTTCCGGAACCGCATATCGGCCTCTTTTGCCTTATCCTCATTCAATACCGGATATACCGCCGCCAGTTCCTTCATATGCGCACTGGCCACCTCGTCGACCGTGACAAACGTCGTCTTTCCCCCGCCCAGTCCGGGCTTCAGGCGGCGCAGCATATATGCCTTGATTTCATTCCTGTCACAGCAGAACAGTGCAGCCTCATACTGCCACAGTTCCTTCGGCTGGTAAAACAGGTAGTTGCAGAAACTTTCCTTATAATCCTGAATAAAAATATGCCGCTTATCTATGTTCATCCGCACCGCAATCCCGCGCAGGAGCTGCGCCAGTTCCTCGTTCAGTTCCGGCACGCTGAAAACAATCCCGTCAATCTGCGGAAAAGACTGCAGTGACATCTGCACGAACTTGGACAGAAGCCATACTGCATCATACGTTTCCTCCCCAAATTCAATCTTCTCCCCTGCCAGGCTCTTATCAAGAAGTCTTGTGACTGTAAAACCTTCTTTGACCGTCACCAGACGCTTGGCCTCCTTGCCGTAGGCCCACGTATCCCTCAGCTTTCCGATGATCAGCGGAATCTGATAGTTATCCGCATCCACCTCCATAGTCTCCGGTTCGAGCTGCTGCTCATTATAGAAACTGATCTGGCAGGTCTTGTCATTTATCTCATATCCAATTATATTCCCTTGTCCCATCACAGACCACCTCCCCGCGGCATCAATACTGTTCAAACATGTGCGCCGCTATCGCATCCTCGGCCGCATAAGCCTTCATCTTCATTTCCTTCTCCCGGCCTTCACAAAGCAGAATATCATTCAGCCGTCCATACCTGCCGGATTCGCCCCGCTTTACTTCCTTCACGCAGCTTTCCTTATCACTGCGGTATGTGTTGCCGTCAATCGTTTCTTTGAAATAGTACTTCAGGGTTTCGTTTGAGAAAAGCACAAACTTCTTTACATACAGATTCTCATACATCGGTGTCAGAACCTCCGTCGAGTAATCAACCGCTTCCGTATCCCCTTTCTGAAGCTGGTAGTAAAGCATAACCCTGCTGCCCTTCTGCCCCTTGTACTCAATCAGAGTCTTGTCCCAGAGCTGAAGCTCGATCAGCCATTCCTTCTCATAAGACAGGAAAAATGGAAAATAAATCTGCTTTCCACACAATTCCTGCAAAAACTTCTTCAGCGTCTTACGTATCATGGAATTATATTCTCTTGCCGAGTAATATTTTAAAACAGCGATTCTGCAGATATCTATCGTATCTTCGCCTTTCTCATACTCCCGGCAGATGATGTCGATCACGCTCTTACTGATCTTCCTGTCCTCCACCACATATCCTCTGGACATATAGGCCAGATAAGCCTGCTGGAGCCTGAAATAAGCGCCTTCCGCATAATATTCCTCAAACACCTGTACTTCTGCAAAGAGTTCTTCTGAAAACAGCATCTGTGTCAGAATACGTTCGCCCAGTTTGTGGCTGTGTACCTCATATTCCCGCGCCTCTCTCCAAAGCTGTTTCATCTCCGAAGTTGCCCCGCAGTAATAGTTGGACAGATAGGTCAGGATCACTTTATCATACTGTCCCTGCTTAAATAGTTCAAAACAGATATACGTCAGGAAATCGTCATTTTCATAATTATTCTCCCTGATCGTCTTGCTGCAAAGCGCAAACAATTCTTCCTCGCTGTAAGCCTCCACACCGCGTTCCCTGACCACCTCCAGCGTCAGCGGCTCATCCTCTTCCTCGAGACGGTTCAGGCGCATACTGTTAAGGAACTTCTTACACATATCCATGTAACGGAGTTCATAGAATAAACGTCTGCTCTCATAGGGAATAGAGTCTGTGTAATGCCTGCCGTCCTTTGCCTCCCACACGAGCCTGTCCGTCTTCGCATATAAGAACACCTGTGTCCCCCTGTCGCTGTAGGGAACCTTCTGGGTAATGGTCCCGTTATCCGAGATAATGTGGATAAACTTCATATTCGGCACTTTCGTCGTGATCTCATACGCATGGCAGATATCGTAAAGCGCCTTAATCCGCTCCGGATTCATAGAACGTTCTACGATGAACCGCTTATAAATAATCCTCAGCTGCTCGTCTATGTGCCGGCGTTCCAGCTGGTTCCATGCAAAGGCTTCCATCTCATCCCTGTAGTGTGCATAGATTTCGTTGGATTCGTCCTCATAGGTAATCAGGTTCGAATACAGCAGCGCACACTTGTGGTAATCAAGATTGTTCCCATGCATAAAGTACAGGTATACAGACCGCGGCAGTGCCTTGTGGAAATGCTGCACCCGGATGGAGGCCATATAGTATTCATACAGCTGGGCTATCTTCAGTTCTGACTCCACGGCCTTTTCGTACCACTTAAAGTAAAGGTTGTCCACACAGTTGCCTTTAATCAGCAGTGTACAGATTGCCGTCAGAATCATGGACTCTTCATACATCTTATAGGCAAGCACAAGTGTCTCATACAGGTGTCTGTCGAACCCTTTCAGCTGGCTCGCCAGATTGGCCGTATACAGTGCCAGTTCCTTTGTCATCAGCTTATACTTTGCTGCAAAATACAATACCCGCACTTCAAATGTCCCCAGCTTCTTCAGAGAAGAACTCTTATCCCTGAAACACTTGAACGCTTCCATATAAAACCAGATACTATGGTTCTTTTCCTCATAAAAATGCTGTTCCAGCACACGCAGCCGTTCACTGTAAATCTTATATTCCGAATCCACATTTACAAGCATGCAAAGAATCATCCAGCTCTCCGGATGCTTCATGTAAGACTTGGAAAGCTCCTCTGCAACCCTGCGCTGCCCGATGGAATCATTACTCAGCAGGGTGGTAAGATACAGGTAATAGGAACTCATCTCCACATTTTTCCCAATTGCAAATCTATTATAATTATAAGATTCGAGAATCCACTTTGCCTCCTCGAAGCGCTGGCCCAGAAGGCAGACATGTGCATGTACCAGCAGATATATCTCATTCTTGCCGTCTGCTTCACGCAGATGCTCCAGCTTCTTCACCGACTCCTCTGTCCATGTGTTAAGGTCTATCCTGCCGGCCTCATATGTCAGATAGCGTTTCACAATGCTTGCAAACTCTATGTCTGCACTGCGGTAGTCCTCCTCCCGCTTCACGTCCTTCTCGACCACGATCTCATAGATGAGTGACTCGTACGGAGTCTCCAGTATGATCTGCCCGAAGTTGCTTCCCCTGTGCAGCTGCTCTGTCGTAATGATATACTCCAGGCGGTAGGAATTCCCGATAAACTCCTCTGTCGTAACCTTGGCATGTTCGACTGTCAGAAAATCGCCTTCCGTGCGGACATCAATCGTCAGATAGCCCCATGTATTCTTCTTGACAGTCAGTGTCTCTTTACGTGCCTCCTCCACTTCCATGAAGGCACGGCTCTCCTCCTCAAGCGTCAGGAATATCTTCTCTTTCTGTTTGCAGCCGACAAGGAATTCCTCCAGCGCCTGCTGATCCAGCTCCCACTTGCGCATGTTGTCATACAGCGCCTGGATACGCTTGTCTTCATATTTTAATATCTCGTAAAAATCCCTGGAACGGAACAACTTCTCTGCCTCAGCCGGATCGCGGAAAGAAAGCTTCTTAAAATCCTCGAGGCTCTGCACCTTGCCATAGCTTGTCATAACAAATGGCTTTTCGATGATCGCTGTAAACGCAACGTCATATTCGCCCCCGTTGCACACAATCGTAAACTTACCATGTTCGACATGTCCCGGCACCAGCCCGGAGCCATCATATGTATAATAGATATTAACCGGATTCCCATCGAAGCCCTGTTCTTCACAATGGACACGATAAGAAGAGGGATATACAAGCCCCCTGATAGTCCCCTCGCCCTGGTTCTGCAAAGAGAAACTCCCCTTATACATTTCTCCCTCACCGACACGCATGATGATCCGGGTCTCCGGGAAAATAATCTCTGGCTGCGGAATGTGAAAATCTCCTTTGGAAAGACGTTTAATCTTATTCTTCAAGTTCGTCACCTACTCATTTTCTAATGTTACTTTTCCTGACGTTGCATTTTTTCATAAGCACGCTATAATGAATTATATCATCAATGTAGTATTTCTTGCAACGGGTGAATGAAAGAATTTGAAAGGAGATTGTATACATGAATGCAAAACCAGAGTTTCATGGCAGTGATCTTGAGAAAATAGAGGAATATTACGGCATTCCAAAGGAATCCATCGTTTGTTTCGGGGCCAATGTCAACCCTCTCGGCCTTTCCGAAAAAGTCAGACAGGAAATCGCGGCAAATCTGGATATCATTTCTACCTATCCGGACAGGGAGTATACTTCACTTCGAAATGCCATCGGGCAGTACTGCAAGGTCCCCCCTTCTTCCGTTGTCGTAGGGAACGGCTCAACCGAACTGATCTCCCTCCTGATCGAACAGAGATGTCCGAAAAAGACACTCATCCTCGGTCCGACCTATTCAGAGTATGCCAGAGAACTTTCCTTTTCAGACAGTATACAGGAATATTACCACCTAAATCCGGATGATGGGTTCCGTCTGAATGTCCCTGACTTTTTAGAAAAACTGGAAGAAGGATTTGACCTCCTTATTATATGTAATCCCAATAACCCGACCTCCTCCGTCATTAGGACGGAAGATATGCGCCGGATCTTAACTGCCTGCCATGAAGCAGATACCTTTGTCATGATTGACGAAACCTATGTGGAATTCGCACCAGATATCGGGGCAGTCAGTGCAGTGTCTCTCATTGGAGAATTCAGTAACTTCATGGTGCTGCGCGGGGTTTCCAAATTCTTCGCCGCCCCCGGCCTCAGACTTGGTTACGGTGTCACCGGCAATGAAGCGTTCTTAAAGAGAGTCCGGGAGCACCAGATTCCCTGGTCATTAAACAGCATCGGGGCGTTTGCCGGAGAACGCATGCTTCAGGACAGCCGCTATATACAGCATACGCGCACGCTGATTCTGGGTGAGCGTACCCGTATGCTGGAGGAGCTCCGTAAAATCAGGCTCATAAAAGTCTTCGATGCATATGCAAACTTTATCCTGATCCAGATCCTAAAGGAAGGACTGACTGCATCCGGTCTTTTTGAGGCCTGCATCAGACGGGGCCTTATGATCCGTGACTGCTCTTCCTTCCAGTGTCTGGAAGGGGAATATGTACGTTTCTGCATGATGTTGCCAGAGGATAATACACGTCTGCTGGACACATTGAAAGAATTTTTGGAATAAGGTACAAAAAGAACAGGCGAATGATACAACCATCTGTCTTCCGCCTGTTCTTCCTTTCAATCACCATTTACTGCTACTTCTTCAATATCAATGCAATAAATTCCAGATCTTCACTTCCTGTATTCTTCACCCCGTGTCCTTTGCCGTCCTCGCAGAATGTAACATCCCCCGCCTCTATCGGCACCGCTTTCCCGTCGTCATCATACATTCCTGTTCCGGAAAGGATATAGTAGGCCTCCGTCTCCCCGTGGTGCTCATGGTGTCCCAGCTCACAGTTCGGCTTAAGCGTAACTTTGGAAAACATCTTGCAGTGTTCGCCGAGCTGTTCCGTCATCAGAAGCGCCTCCTTCATTATAAATCCGGCCCCTCCGTTTACTTTCTCAACCGTTTCTACCTTTCTCTCTCCTGCTTTCGTCATCACGTCAGCCTCCTTAATCATGAAATTCTTTTACCATCTGGTTATATGCAAGAGGCTTGTATCCAAGTCTCTCATAAAGGGCGGCTGCCCTCACGTTATCATCTTCCACTTCCAGCCGGAACCGGGTAACCCCTTCTTCTTTATGTTCTTCCACATAGGCAAAGAATTCGCTTCCAAGTCCCTTTGAGCGGTACTCCTCCAGAATATAAAGTTCCTCGAGCCAGTACACATATCCCCCGGCCTCCTGGGAAAATGTCTTTGCAACCAGACCATACCCGGCCGTCTGCCCCTCAGACTCCAGAATATAGCCCAATGCATAAGTCCCCCCGTTCATACATTCCTCAAATGTTCTTTCAATATAAGAATCCGGAACCGGATAGAGCACTGCCGGTGAGTGATAAAAATCATGTGCCATCTTCAAGTACGCGTCTCTGTCTTCCAGTTTCATTTCTCGAATCATAAAAACCTCCTGCTTAATAACGTTTTATAATGTCAATTATGTTTTCATCCTACCACACTCCTACAGAAGGGTCAAGCAAAGGAAACAGGGAATGGACAGTCGTCAATCAACTCTTAATTTGTCCCCTATTTCCAAAAATTTAAGAAATGGGGAGACGGCTTTGTGGTATAATAATATATATAAATTTTATTTGTCTTACTAAGGAAGGATGGTGCTACTATGGAACTGAATGAAGGTTTGAAGAAAATATTACTGGCAGGTGTCGGCGCAGTTGCCGTTACGGCTGAGACTGCAAAGGATGTTGTGGATAATCTTGTTAAAAAGGGGGAACTTACTGTAGAACAGGGCAAGGTCCTCAACGAAGAGCTTAAACAGAACGCAAAAGAAAAAGTCAAAGAACATGTTTCTGTCACCGTTGTTAAGGAATACAAGGACGCAATGGATGCTGTCAGCCATATGGACCCGGACGAGCTTGCCGCCTTAAAGGCTAAGATAGCAGAGGCTGAGAAAGCCAATGAGGAAAAGGCTGCCGCCGAATGCGAGGATGAGACGGATGAGAAAGCCGATACCCCTTGCAGCGGGGATCAGGAAGAAAACACAGATGCCCCTTGCAGTGACGAGACAGAAGAAACTGATATCCCATGCAGCGGGGATCAGGAAGAAAAGACGGATACACAGGAAGGCTGACCACGGAGCTGATTATGGACGAGACATTTGTAACACAGGAACAGAATAATACGGAATCTCCCGCTTCTGACAAGAGGCTGCGCGAGATCCTGGCGGTGCTTAGGCGCCACCAGGTCACGCACGGCCTGTCTCCTGTCAAGCTGCGGGAGATTTTAGAAGATCTGGGACCCACCTATGTCAAGCTGGGACAGATTATGTCAATGCGCTCAGATATGCTGCCGGAATCTTACTGTGAGGAATTGACGAAACTGCGGACGGAAGTAAGGCCCCTGCCGTTTCATATAATTTACGGCGTGATTGAAACAGAGCTGAACAGGCCTGTTTCTGATATTTTTTCAGAAATAGAAGAGATACCCCTTGGCTCTGCTTCTATCGCCCAGGTACACCCTGCTGTTTTGAAAGACGGCACAAAAGTTGTCATTAAAATACAGCGGCCGGCTATCAAACAGACGATGCAGAATGACATCCGCCTTATGAAAAAGGCTGCCGGCATTTTAAAGATTGCCATTGGCACCGAGGATCTCATTGATTTTAAAACAATTCTGGATGAACTGTGGAAGACAACACAGGAGGAAATGGACTTTGTACAGGAGGCTGCTAATCTGGACCTGTTTTATGAAAACCAGAAAGAGATCGCCTATGTCACATGCCCGAAAGTTTTCCACGAGCTGACTACACCGCGGCTGCTTGTCATGGAATATATTAACGGAATCCAGATAGATGAGACAGCACAGCTGGAAGACCTCGGCTACAATATGACCGAGATTGGCCAGAAGGCGGCCGAAAACTACTGCAAGCAGATACTGGAAGATGGTTTTTTCCATGCAGACCCGCACCCGGGCAATCTCTGGGTAGCCGGCGGGCAGATTGCATGGCTGGACCTTGGCATGACCGGAAGACTGACACAGCATAATAAACAGCTCTTAAAAAAGGCTATCACCGCAATTCTGGAAAATGATATCTATGCCCTTAAAAACGTGCTTCTGGCCTTCGGCGAACCTCAGGAGCGTGTTAACCATGCCCGTCTGTACACCGACATTGACGATATTCTAAGCAAATATCTTTCTATGGATTTTGGAACTATGAAGCTGGGCACACTGATTGAACGGATGCTGGAACTTGTGAAAGACCACAGGCTCGCTATCACCCCCGACGTCACCCTGCTCGGACGCAGCATGATTACGATGGAGGGGACACTGACCGCATGTGCCCCGGATGTAAATATCATCCAGATTCTGTCAGTCCATATGTCCACCCTTCTCATAAAGGAACTAGATGCTAAGAAGCTGCTGCGCCACAAGGGCCGCCAGCTGTACACCTCTATGGATAAATCACTGGATATCCCCGCACAGCTGTCTGACCTATTGAATATCACAAAGAATGGGCAGGCACAGCTCAATCTGCAGGTCGCTGATTCCGAAGAAATCCGGGAAGATATCCAGAGGACGGCCAACCGGTTTATCTTGAGTATTCTTGCGGTCGGACTGTTTATAGGTTCCGGGCTGATCCTCAATACAATGTCTATGCCAAGGTGGTTCGGAATCCCGTGGCTGAGTTTTATCGGGTATTTCATCTCATTCATCCTGATACTTGTACTCATTTTCCGCATCTTATTCCGCAAAAAGTAGCCTTTCTATTTATCAGCCCAGACAGCGGATCTGGTGGTATTTTATTTTCTTCCATCCGGTCAGGTCATGCCGTACCTTTTTTGTTGCATCGGTAACAAGCTGATACAATTTTTCGTGTTCTTCTTCGGAAGGTGGGTTTTGTGCAAACATCGACTGCCATACTTCATCCTGAATCCACTGCCAATCCCCGACAGATATCTCAGAAATGTAGTTTTTCAGGGACTCAAAAGCCTCTGAAGCCAACGGATCCGCCGCCTCCTTCATGCCTAAAAAGACTGCCGTATCATATAGGGTCCGGTACAGGGCCAGTACTCCCCGTCCATTCCGGTATCTGCGGCACTGCATCATTCTCTGCTTTCTGCGCACTACTCCCTGAATCAGAAAAGCAGCAGTCAACAGCAGAATCATTCCAGCGATCGTAAGGCTCCCCAGAAGGATTCTGGTGCTCTTCTTCACTTCTGCCGGTGCCTTCTGCCGGCTGTCCGAAGCAGGGGGAACCGCCAGCGTATCTGTCCCTGTATAAGGAAGTGTATGCTCCCTGACCTGCCAGCCGTCCTCATAGGTTTCACACCACGCATGCCCCATCTGCCCCGTTACTTCAGCTGCATATGTCCCGTCCTCCTGTTCCTGAAATGCGGACGCAGGAATCGCATACCCTTCTGCATATCTTGCCGGATAGTGAAGGATACGGTACATGAGCACAGCCGTTGTCGCAAAGTGCACGCAGAAACCTTTCTTGTTTTCAAACAGAAAATATTCTGCAAAGTCCTGATCTGCCGGTGTTGCTCCCGGATTGTAGTCATAAACGGTATTCTCTTTGAATTCCTTCTGGATAAACCGGGCTGCATCCTCAATACTTCCGATATCCTGTTCACTGCACAGCGCCCTCAGCCGTTCCAGATCCGGGGGATACTGGTAGTATTCGTCGAGTACTGCATCTGACAAAGCTTCCATCCTCCAGAAGCTGCCGGAATAAACACTGCCATACGCTTCCGGATAGTAAAATGTTCCCCGGGGACGTTCATCTGTACGTACAACAATTCCCTTACCGTCTCCCGGAAAAAACGAAGCGATCGCTTTTAAATCCTGCGGGATTCCATCTTTAAATACACCGGTTCCCGACTCTTCGGGCAAACCGGGGGGCTCATCCTGCATCTGTGTTTCAGCTTGTTCGGCTTCTTTCGCTTCCGGGTCTGTCTTTTCTTCCTCCTTCTGTCCTTCCTGTCTCTCCTTTTCCTGCTGTGGCTTCTCTTCGTCCTCTTTTTTCTTTTCAGAAATTCCTGTCAAATCTGTAAACTTTTGTACAACGCCTTCCTTCACAGCCGTCCTCGCCTGCCGATACACACCGTTTTCAACAGTTTTCATGGCTTCCACCGGCTTTGCAGCCACATTCGAGGCCAGAAAAAGCACCATAATACAGACAAACGCCGATGAAGCGCCGAGTATCACCGATTTTCCTGAGTTTCCCCCGCAGACGGCAAAATAAACACCTGCCGCGAATATCAGCACCCAGCATGCGCCTGCCGACGGGAAGTATCCTTCCACGGCCGCCAGCGCCGCCGGACATAAGATTAATAGTACCGTCAGAAGTTTTCCCCGGTTCTTCACGAGTACCCAGGACCACAAAAGAAGCACCGGCATGGTTGCCATAGCCGTTAAAAGGCCAAGCGTCCACGCCGCGGCTTCCGGCTCACTGTAGAGCAGCAGAGGTTCTGTCCCTTCATAATGGACTCGCAGATACGCATTTGCCAGATAATTAACGGCCGCGGCCGCAAGTGTCTGTCTCCGCCAAAATATAAATGCAGCCGGCAGGACACAGAGTATCACTGAGAGGCCCTTCTGCCATACTTTCAGCGAGGCCCACATTACCCCCAGCACTGCCAGAGGAAACAGAAAGACTGCAAGCCATACGATATTGATATCAGCCGGAAAGACGTTGAAGAATATCCTCCACCAGGAAACCGCAAGGAAACAGACGGCCGCACCCCGTGCGAAAATCAGCACAGCCCCCGTCCCATACGGCCTGTCAAATCCGTTTTTCTTTTCCGCCTCATACAGGCGGATACCGGATTCTCCTTTTTTCCTTCTGCTCATTGCCTGGTCCCTCCTTACAGCTGCAGCAATTCCTGTGTTTCCCCGTTTATCTTCATGTTACCCTGTCCGTCAATCACAACAATGCTGCTGAAATGTTCACCCAGAAAAGCATCTTCATAGGCAATCCCGGCCATCTCCCGGTCTTCATACGGCTCAATATCGAGTAGCCTCCAGACAAGCTCATACGCCGATTCCGCACTGTTTACTTTATATTTGACGACTCTTGCATTCTTTTCTTCAAACCATGCAGCCATATGAATGCATTTTTCTCCTGCCAGAGTCATACTCAAAGATGCCGTGCGTTCCAGCATACGGTCTATCCCTGCGGCACTCGCCCCTTTTTCTGCAAAATCCACCCATAACAGAACGACACACCCCAGAGGACAGCCATGTTCTTTGACCATGAGTTCCCCTTCCTTTGCCGTCAGCTTCCAGTGGATATCATGCACAGAATCTCTGGGGCGGTACTCCCTGATCCTGTAGATTTCCGCCGGGTCATCCCCGCCTTTTTCCACGGAGTACTCATCCGCATCGGCCAGAAACTCTCTGGTCCTTCTTGTGATTTCCAGAGGGATCAGCTCAAATTCCGGCATAATGCCTACTGTAGACCGCTCCCCAAGCTTTATTTTATGATAAAAAATGCCCAGAAAATCATAGATTCGAAGCGACTCCATGCTGACCGCCACTCTTCCGCAATAAGAGGAGGTGAAATAATATGACTGTATTTTACGGCTTTTACCCTCCAGATTTCCTGAAAGGACCTTCTTTTCCTGCCTTTGCAGAAAACTGCTTCCCACCCTGACCTCTGCCTTATATTTTACACTCCAGAATATGGATGTATTTTTAATCCAGATACTGATCCTGATTCTGCTGTTCTTGTTTCCCATTGCCGGCACCTTGTGCAGCCCGGCCGAAACCCGCCCCCGTATCCATTTCAGGTATAAAAACGAGAGGAACGGATACAGACACTCCAGCACTAAAATAGCCGTCAGTGCAGGTTCGTTATACATCAGAAACAGATAAGCGGTAATCAGGAACACGGCCAGATAAGTGACCACTCTTTTCCCCATATTTCTCCCCAGCCTTTCCTCTTCCGGCAGCCCGCATATGACTGTCCTGTCTTACCGTTTTGAGACGGATGGTTTTTTCACTTCATCGAGAACCTTTTCCAGCACATCCTCTTTCTGTATATGCCCTACTTTCGCCTTTGTGCTGAGCTGGATCCTGTGTATGGCCGTACACGAAAACACCTCCGCAACATCTTCCGGTACCACATACCCGCGGCCTTTGAGATAGGCTCCTGCCCTGGCCATCGCGGTCATGGCCACGGTTCCGCGCGGGCTTAAGCCCATTGCAATCCATTCCATCTCCCTTGTCTTCTTTGCCAGCTGCGCGATATATGTGTAGACCACATCGTGTACAAACACGTCCTCAGCCTCAGTCTGTGCATTCAGAATCCACTGGGCGCTCATAACCTTCTTCACCGAATCCGTAGTCCTCCCCGTCTGGTTTCTCTTTAGGATCTCCACTTCCTCTTTGACAGACGGATACCCCATATTGACACAGATCATGAACCGGTCCAGCTGCGCCTCTGGCAGAAGCTGTGTTCCAGCAGAGCCCGTCGGATTTTCCGTAGCGATGACAATGAACGGGTTCCCTGTCCTGCGGGTCACCCCGTCCACGGTCACCTGCCGTTCCTCCATAACCTCCAGAAGGGCCGACTGCGTCTTCGGAGAAGTCCGGTTGATCTCATCGGCCAGCAAGAGATTGCAGATTACTGCACCCGGCTGATAGACGAACTGCTCCGTATCCTTCTGGTACACCGTAAATCCGGTCAGGTCGGCAGGAAGCACATCCGGGGTAAACTGCACCCTCTTCTCTTCCAGCCCCATTGCTCTGGAAAATGCCAGCGCCATCGTCGTTTTCCCGGTTCCCGGAATATCCTCCACCAGAATATGCCCCTTGGCCAGAATCGCCATCATAATCTTGTTAATCACATCATTCTTTCCAACAACCGCCTTACGCACCTCGCGTATTACCGCATCAACGGCATCCCTGTATTCAGACATCTCGTTCTACCTCCGTTTCAATTACTCTTTTGAAAACTTGTATTTTCCTTTTCCGTGGCCTGACACGGGTTCAATAATTCCCGCCTGCACCAATTTAGAGATCAGCTTAGAAACACTTGAATTATGCAATTCAAGCAGCCCCGCAACTGCACTCCTGCCAAAAATTCCATCAAAGCCAAACGCTTCAAACATTCTATTGATATGAACGATTGTCTTGCCTGAGAAATTCACTTTATTTCGTAAAAGTATACTTTCAATGTCTACTTTCTCGCCACGAATGTCTACTTTTTCTTCTCCAATGTCTACTTTCTCTGTCTTAAAAAGTCCACTTATGTGCAGATTACGATTATGCAGCTCATTCTTTTCATCCAAGAGCAGATTTCTAAGGAATATCTCAAGATATTCTGTTGTTCCGTGAATATCCTTTTGCAGATTAGTATAGTTCGCACGGACAAGTGCATTCCTGAAATACCAGGCATTTTCCGCAAAAATATCATTCGTTGCAGAAAAACCAAGCATTCTCAAATACTTTATAAAGAATACTGCTGTTGTTCTTGTGTTACCTTCTCCAAAAATATGAATTTGCCACAACCCAGAAACAAATACTGCAAGATGATGGATTATCTCATTCATAGAGAGTCCCTTATAACTAAATCTCTTTTCCTGTGAAAAATCATATTCAAGTGTAGCTCTAAGTTCTGAAGCGCTTCCATATAGAACAGTAGCCCCGTCCAAGACCCACTCTTTTTTTGTAATATTATAGTCTCTTATCTCTCCGGCGTGATTATATATACCCTGAAACAGTTTTCGGTGAATCGAAATATATTCATTTGGCGAGAATGAAAAGGCAGTTTCCGACAATATTTCCGCAATTCGAGCCGATACCTTATCTGCTTCTTCGGTACGCTCATCATCGGAAGATACCGGTCTATCCTCATAGTAGCTGTTGATGAGATTTTGAGCTTCTATTATCGTAATTTTACCTTCAATATTTTGAATGGCAGTATCAATCAAATATTTTGATGTTTTTAACCCATCTACCGCCTGCAGCCCAATTGCTGTACTCCAAGCATAACCTTTGCTGATTTTATCGGGTTCAGACTCTTTCAAATATTCCTTAAAGGGGTCTTTATCCATATCACTACCTCATTTCTTGATCTAATTTATACGTCTTCCTAATACTACGGATTAAAGGACTGCTCTGTTATATCTAATACAGCA
This sequence comes from Clostridium sp. AF19-22AC, assembly GCF_003479085.1. Taxonomy (NCBI): domain Bacteria; kingdom Bacillati; phylum Bacillota; class Clostridia; order Eubacteriales; family Clostridiaceae; genus Clostridium; species Clostridium sp. AF19-22AC. The sequence continues at coordinate 79,707 of NZ_QUGN01000017.1, forward strand.
CAATTCTTTCTTGTGAAAAGTACTTTTTATCATTGTACCAAGTTGCCGGCGCATTGGCTAGTCCAAATAGGTTCCACTTGATTTAAAATCAAGGAATCTGTTTACCTTTTCTCCTGCCATCTCCTTTATTCCTATCATTGCCAAAGTATTCATCCCTTCACTCGTCGGATGTGAACCATCCAATGAGTCATGATGTAAATCCTTCCATATAAACTTTACTGGATTGGACAGCCTCTTCTGTTGCACTTTTAATTTCGCTGAATTGGAAAAAGCAATTGTATCCTGAAAACAATATTTAAGTTCTCCTGTGCCCATAAAATCTCCCCTTTCGTCGTCTGAAAAATAGATACTTCTCAATTCAAGTATATCAGATTTTGTTTTAGGTTTATTGCAAAAATACACATCGGGCGTAAAAGAAATCATAACTCTTTTACGCCCGATGTACCTCAATGATTTATTCAACAATCCGATAATACTCTCTCGATGTAATCAGGAATACTACCCCGTAGAATACCGCGAATATAAGCACCGTTGCTATAGTACACATCAAAAACAGGTGTATATTGACGAGATTCATAATTGCCAGCAGTTTTGTGATTGTTTTAAAGGCAAATGCCACATGTACGATCGCAACCAGCAATGGCAGGAAAAATACCAATAGTACCTGGCTCTTGATCGAACGCTGTACTTCTTTCTTGCTCATCCCCACCTTCTGCATGATCTGGTACCGGTTCCTGTCATCATACCCTTCTGAAATCTGTTTATAATAGATAATCAGCACGGTTGCCATAATAAACAGCGCCCCGACAAATACACCAAGGAACAGAAAGCCGCCGTAGAGTGCATAAAAATCCTGCCTGAATGCCCCCTTATATTCTGTAAACGATTCCGGTATCTCAGCTGTCAGACGCTTCTGTATGGAGGCCATGACAGATTCTTTTGCGTCCCCGCTGCCACTTAAGTCAAAATAATCAGTGTATATGATTTGATCCGAGCCTTCATAACCGTAGGTCTTCTTCAGCTCTGCAATCTTATCTGCATCCGGCATTACCAGAATGATGCTTTTTACAACATATGAGAGTTCATCTTTTGTTTTTCTCGTATCCTTCATTACTTTTTTCACTGCAAAGCCTTCATCCTGCAGATAGATTGTATCCGAATCAAACTCATCCCCCTGCACGATAACCAGTACCTGGTCTTTACCAAGTGATTCCTTTTTTCCTTCCAGCCGGTTATAGTCTGACAGCGGAATGATGACCAGTGTCCTGAAATTTGCAGTTTCATTTGAGATATCTGAATCCTCCTCCAGAAGCAGCCTTGCTTCCTTTTCCTTGTATATAGCCGTAAATGTTCCCGAACGGTAAGAACTGCGGTTTTCTATCTCAACACCGGCCTTTTCGGCCTCTTCTTCTATAACCTGATTTTCGGTATCTATTTTTTCCTGTGAACTTCCCTGGATCGTTACATGAACATCTGACGGGAAACGTAATGAAAGAATGTCTTCCATTCCTGCATACAGGGAAAAGGTTACGGATATCAAAACCAGTACAACCGTACTCATGATGCAGATATTAGCCAATCCGACCGCATTTTGTTTCATCCGGTAAATCAGGCCCGATACTGAAGTGAAGTGGCTGGTCTTGTAGTAAAACTTTTTGTTTTTCTTTAAAATCTTCAAAAGCGCGATACTTCCTGCCGTGAACAGGCAGTATGTGCCGATAATGACCAGTATGACTGCCATGAAAAATTTTCCAATCGCTTCTAACGGGGATACTGTTGTCTGGGCGATATAGTAGCCTGCCCCCAGAGTAAGCACACCGATGAGGGTGAGAAGCCGCTTTGTCTTAGGTTCTTTTTCCCCCTGACTGCCGCCGTGCAGAAGTTCCACCGGCTTTGCCGTCTGCACCTGCAAAAGATTGAATAACAGTGTAACCGTAAAAACGGCAAGGAATACGATCATCGTCGCCAGCATTGCCTGAGGTTCCACCGCAAATTTCAGCGGGACTTCAAAACGCAGCATTTTTAATAAGATTAAAAACATCAGCTTCCCGAGCAGCATGCCGAGTCCCAGGCCCATTAAGAGGCTGATCACCGTGGTAAGGACCGTCTCCCACACCATCATCTTCGCCAGATTGCCTTTGTCCATTCCCAGCACCTGGTAGAGTCCAAATTCCTTTTTCCGCTGCTTTACAAGGAAACTGTTTGTATAAAAAAGAAAGATTGCCGAAAAAATACCGGTGATCGTCGCGGCCCAGCGCAGGATCAGCTTCAGGACATTTGAGCCCTCCATCTGGTCCAGCCCTGTATTCAGGCTGATTGCAATCATTACATACAGCATCATGATGGTCAGTATACCGGTCAAGATATACGGAATATAAGTCTTCCCATTCTTCTTGATATTGGTCCATGCAAGTTTCGGATAAAACATTACCGGTCACCCCCTGTGGTCAGAACTGTCAGCGAAGCCGCAATTTTCTGGTACATCTCCTCATTCGTAAGATTCCCCCTGTAAATCTGGTGGAACACCTCTCCGTCCTTAATAAAGAGTACCCTGTTTGCATTACTGGCAGCCTTCACACTGTGCGTCACCATGAGGATCGTCTGCCCGTCCTGATTGATCTGTGTGAACAGCTCCATCAGGTCATCCGAAGCCCTTGAATCCAGAGCCCCTGTCGGCTCATCCGCAAGAATCAGCTGAGGCTTTGTAATCAGGGCACGTGCTACTGCCGCCCTCTGTTTCTGTCCGCCTGACACTTCATAGGGAAATTTTTTAAGCAGTTCTGTAATACCTAGCTTCTGTGCAATAGGCTCCAGCTTCCGGTTCATCTCTTCATATTTTTTCCCTGCCAGCACAAGCGGAAGATAGATATTATCCTCCAGAGAAAACGTATCTAACAGATTAAAATCCTGAAAAACAAAGCCCAGATTCTGACGCCTGAATGCCGCCATCTCTCGGTCTCTGATCGACCCCAGGTCCCGCCCCTTCAGGTACACCTTACCACCCGTCGGTTTATCGAGAGAAGCGAGTATATTTAATAAGGTCGTCTTTCCGGAACCGGATTCCCCCATAATCGCAACAAACTCACCTGATTCTATGGAAAACGTCACATCCGAAAGCGCCTGCACCTGACTGCCTCCAAACCTTGTCGTATAAATCTTCTTAACATTTTTAACATCCAGCAATGACATATCTATTTCCTGCCTTTCATCTTCCTCATTCTCTTGTTTACGAACTTATTATAAACCGACTTGACATTCACAATCCATAACTTTAGCTTGCAAAATACAAAGAAAACCTTACAAAATTGTAAGCTGGGAGGGGACTGTCAGAAAAATACAAAATTCCCTGTTTCTTTCCCCTAAAATATGATATTATTATAACGTACTGGTGTTGGGGACAAAAAGTATTTTGCCTCTGGCATCATATGTTGTAAAGAATAGCGAGAATCAATGAATGGAGAAGAAAGCTATGAGTCTAATTGAAACAGTAAAAGATGCCGGTATTGTAGGAGCCGGTGGGGCAGGATTTCCTACACATGTGAAGTTAAACACAAAGGCCGAGTATTTTATCGTTAATGCTGCCGAATGTGAACCATTGATTGAGACAGACAAGTATCTGTGCAGGACCTTTGCCGATGAACTGATCAAGGGCATCACTTATATTGCCGATCATCTGGAAGCAAAGAAGCGCTACATAGCACTGAAAGCAAAATACAAAGCCGAGATTGCCGCTTTAAAGGAAGCGATTGATAAGAATCACGCTGATATCGAGATTTTCGAGATGCGCACTTACTATCCGGCCGGAGACGAGCAGATTATCGTACAGCAGGTGACAGGAAAGACCGTTCCGGAACGCGGGATCCCGATCGAGGTGGGCGCCGTAGTTGATAATGTAGGAACCGTACTGGGAATCTATCGTGCTGTTACTGAGGGAGCAAAGGTAACAGATAAGTATCTTTCCGTTGTCGGGGAAGTAAAAGAGCCGATTATGCTGAAAGTGCCGATCGGGACACCGATCCGGACATGTATAGATGCCGCAGAACTTAAGATTTCTGATTATGCAGTCATTCTCGGCGGCCCTATGATGGGAAAAGTTTTCGCAGATGACAGTATGATCGACAAGCAGGTTGTAACGAAGACAACAGGTAACATTATCGTGCTTCCGAAAGACCATTACCTGATCAAGAAAACCCAAGTCCCGATTGAAAGACTGAAACACCAGGCAAGAAGCGCGTGTATCCAGTGCCGCATGTGTACGGATTTATGTCCGCGTTTCCAGACAGGGCACAGTATCAAGCCTCATCTTGTCATGCGTAATATCTGGAGGGAGGATATCATTGATTCCAATGAGGAGTTTGCAAAGAGCTTCGGCGATGCCGTGAACTGCTCCAGCTGCGGAGTGTGTGAGATGTTCTCATGTCCGATGGGTCTTTCTCCGAGAAAAGTGAATGATTACATGAAGGGAAAACTTCGTGAAAGAGGAATCATGATTGATAAGACTCCGAATCCGACAGCAAGACCGACGATTGAACTGAACCGTATCCCGACTGACCGTCTGATCTCAAGACTGGGGCTTGCCCAGTATAACGGACTGCATGCACACAGCTGTACAGAGCTGCTTTCCAAGGAAGTCTTTATCCCTCTGTCCCAGCACATCGGCAAACCGGCCGCTCCCGTTGTAAAGGCGGGCGACACCGTACATACAGGCGACTTGATCGGACAGGCTGACGATGCTGGATTATCTGCCAACATCCATGCAAGCGTAGACGGAACCGTAACCGAAGTAACATCCGGCGGCATCAGAATTAATGTAAACTAATGGAGGAATCAAAAATGGGAAATTCAGTTGGAATGTTAGAATTATCCAGTATAGCAAAAGGAATTGAAACATGTGACCACGTACTTAAGGCGGCTGAGGTTGAATTACTGAGGGCCTCCACCTTATGTCCGGGAAAATATATGATCATCATCGGCGGTGACACAAGCAGTGTCAATGCGGCAATGAGTGTAGGCGAAGAGATCGCAGGACCTTTCCTTGTGGACAAGCTTCTGATCGCAAATATCAGTGATCAGCTGATGCCTGCAATCAGCAGTACAACACAGGTACCTACAAGCGGGGCTGTCGGAGTCCTTGAATTTTACTCTGTCGCTTCTGCCATTGTTGCGGCCGATACGGCTGCAAAGGCTGCGGATGTACACCTGATGGAGATCCGCACAGGATTTGCCGTGGGCGGTAAAGGATTTGTCACCATGTGCGGCGATGTCAGTGCAGTAACCGCTGCTGTGAAGGCTGCGGAAGAAGTCAGCGACCTGCTGGTTAACAGCGTTGTAATCCCGCGTCCTACAGATAAGCTTTACGAAGCTCTGATGTAGGCAGATTTACCACGAATATATAAAACGCCAAACAGTCACGATAAAACAGCTGTCCCGGCTGCGTCCATGAATTGGATGACACGCAGCCGGAACAGCTGTTTTCATTATTACAGGACTTGCTCATTGTCATCAGACTTACTCAACAATCTGGGGCTTACGGTATAAGTCCAGCTTTACTTTTGTCCCCTTACCCACTTCAGATTCTACCGTCAGGCCGTGGTTTAATTTTGTGCAGATGGATTTGCACAGATACAGCCCTATTCCTGTAGACTTCTTGTCCTTCCTGCCATTATATCCGGTGAAGCCCTTCTCAAAAATCCTCGGGAGGTCTTCTGCCTGAATCCCAATTCCTGTATCTTCGATTATTAATACACCTTCCTTCAAGGGATCCATATAGATGGAGATAGATCCCTTATTCGTATACTTCAGGGCATTGGAAAGCAGCTGCTCCAGTACAAAAAGCATCCACTTTTCATCGGTAAGCACCCTGCCTTCGCATTCCCTGTAGTCCAGACGGATTCTTTGCAGGATGAAAAGCTGGGAATACTTTCTTACGGCCTGACGGACAATCTGGTCTGTCTCATACCAGTTCAGTGACAAATCTGATGACATATCCTCCATACGCAGATAAGACATGACCATCTCAACATACTGCTCAGTCTTAAACAGCTCCATTTTCATGGAAGGGATAAATTCGGTCTGCTGCTCTTCCATCTCCTCTTCTTCAAAGGATTGTAAGAGCAGGCGCATCGCTGAGATTGGTGTCTTTATCTGGTGGGCCCATAAACTGTAATAATCAAGCATATCCTGCCTGCTGATCCGACCGTTCGTCTCAATATCCGTTTTACACTGGAACAACTGCCGTATTTTTTCCTGATATAACTCCTCTGCCATATCACAACAGCCCGGAAGTTCTCTCAATTCATCAGGCAGGGCCTCGAGTGCTTCCCTGACCCGGGATGTGTGCCGGCAGTATCTGACAAATCCTGCGATACATGCAGCGGCATATATGACGGCTGACAGCAGTATTGCATATCCAAGTGCATCACTACTTATATTATGCAGATAAAGAATAAATGTAAAGATAAACAATATCAACAAATATACAACGAACAGGCCGCTTCTTGTTCTTAAATAAGAGATCAATTTTTTCATTCGATCAGGTACCCGATTCCTTTCTTTGTCACGATAAAGTTCTCCACGCCGATTCCCTCCAATTTTCTCCTCAGTCTGGTGATATTTACCGTCAGCGTATTGTCATCAATGAACTCGTCACTCTCCCAGAGCCTTTCCATGATTCTTTCGCGCTTCACAATCTTTCCCGCATTTTCCATCAAAATCTGGAGAATCTTAAAATCATTCTTTGTCAGGTCCAGTTTCTGATCCTGATATATTACGGTGGCATCGTTCAGGTTCAAAATAACGCCCTGATATTCCAGTACGCTCAGTTGTCCCTGAAATGAGTACGTGCGTCGAAGCAGTGCCTGAATCTTCGCAGTCAGGACATTTAAATCGAAAGGTTTCTCGATAAAATCGTCCCCGCCCATATTCATCGCCATGACGATGTTCATATTGTCATTCGCCGAAGACACAAAAATGATCGGCACCTTAGAAATCGTTCTGATCTGGCTGCACCAGTGGAACCCATTATAAAAGGGAAGAAGAATATCCATTAGGACAAGGTGGGGCCCGAATGAAATAAATTCCTCCTGTACATTCTTGAAATCTGTGACACAGTGTACTTCATAATCCCATCTTGTCAGATGCGACTGGATCGTCTTTGCAATTGTCAGGTCGTCTTCTACGATCAGTATTTTATACATCGATGCTCTCTCCTTATCTTCTAATACGGCCGGTACTCCTGAGGCCCGGTGCCGTTCACCCAAGGTTCCCGGCACGTTCTGAACTGTAACCATTATACTCTGCCTTGCACCCTGCTAACAAGTTCTAAAGAAGATCTTTCGAAATTCTTTAGATTATATATGTTGACAATATATATTATATTTCATATAATATGTGTATAAAATATATATACAAAAATAAAACATATATAGAAAGGACTGATAACATGACCTTTACGCTGAATACACCGATGTTCGATTTTGTCGTCCTGTCGGTCATTGCAAACGGTGATGCTTATGGCTACCAGATCAGCCAGATCATCAAAAAAGCAGCAAACACGAAGGATTCCACACTCTACCCTATCTTGAAACGGTTACAGGATAACCGGTATGTGGAGACTTATGACCAGCAGTTCCAGGGACGCAACCGGAAGTACTATTCCATCACGGATACGGGCCGGGAGCACCATCAGGAATTATTAAAGGAATGGGACACTTATAAAACAACGATCGATGAGATTGTTAAGGGAGGGATTTCATAATGAACAAAACAGAATACATGAAGACGCTTGCCCACAGTCTGCGGCGCCTGCCAAAAGAAGACTATGATAAAGCAATTGATTATTTTGAAGAATACTTTGCGGATGCAGGGCCGGAAAATGAACAGCAGGCCATCGAGGATTTAGGCTCCCCTGCAGACGCAGCGAATGAACTGATTATTAACCTGGCCGTTAAAAATGCACAGGAACCCCCGAAAACAGTAAAACACGGACTGTCCGCCATCTGGATCGGCATACTTGGTGTATGTGCCGCCCCGATCGCACTGCCGTTAGCCTTTTGCCTTCTGGCAGTCATCATCTGTATGATTATGGTGGCGCTACTTTTTATCTTATGTTTATTCCTTGCGGCTGTTGCCGTGGCTGCCAGTGGAATCGTCGGTGTATTCGGCGGGGCAGTCCTTCTGTTCTCAACATTTGCCGATGGACTTGCAACAGTCGGTATGGGCCTGTTTGCATTAGGCGCCGGACTTCTGCTTGTTTACGGGGCCGTAATCTTCTGCCGCTGGTTTTTAAAGAGGGCATCCAGATCACTTGCCAATATTTCAAAGGGAGGAAAAAAGAATGAAAACAATCACTAAAAGAATTCTCACTGTTTCTGCCGGACTTATGGCAGGGGGTGCCATCCTTGGCGGAATCGGTTTTTTCATGGGAGGCAGACCCGGTGTGGCTATTAACAAATACGGGATCAATTCCTCTCATACCAAATCAGAGGCGGTAGTGTTAGAAAAAACTAAATTAGATCCCTTCTCTGATGCTACATTTACAGTTGACTCTTATACCGATATCAATGTGATGGCATCAGAAGACGGAAATTATTATCTGGAATACAAATTAGACAAAGGCGACGGTAATCCTGAATACGATGTCAGCAACGGACAATTTACTATGCAGCAGACAGACTTTTACGTAGGTTTTATCAATATTGGATTTGGCACAGATGCCCTTGTACCCAACACATATATTAATCTGTATGTACCGGAGGACAAGGAACTTGGCACACTGAACATAAACAATGACTCCGGTGATTTATCTCTGGACCATGTCCAGTTCAAAGACGCCAATATTGAAGTCGACTACGGAGACATCACGGTAAAGGACAGCAAGTTTGACTCCATGACACTCACATTGGAAAATTGTTCTTTTGACCTTGCCGACAGCGAAATCGGACAGTTTTATCTCCATAATGAATACGATGATAATACATTCACGAACTTCACATGCAAAACTGCAACTATAGAACTTGATTCTGGCGACCTTTACATGGATGCGGCTAAACTGGAATCCTTGAACTGTGATTCCGAATATGGGAATATCACACTGCTTCTCCCCGAAAAACTGGAGAAATACACGTTTGATGTCAATACAGAATATGGTTCCATCAGACTGCCGGGTGATGCCCCGAGGGGACATTATTCAGACAGGGATGAAAGCGAAGAATATTATCAGACCGACGGAAACGGGAAGAATCTGATAACCATTCAGGCTGATTCCGGAGACATTGAGATAAAAGAACGATAAAAATCACATATATTAAGAAAAACTAAGAAGTGCAGAACCCTGCACTTCTCTGTTTTTAATGACTAATTCCTTATAACTTCTCCGCCCATTCGCTTTCTTTAAAACCGGTCAGGACTGTGTCTTTTGTAACGATAATCGGACGCTTTACCAGCATCCCGTCTGTGGAGAGGAGCTCGAGCTGCTCTTCCTCACTCATCTGCGGGAGTTTATCCTTCAGTTTTAATTCTTTGTAGAGGTTCCCGCTCGTATTGAAGAACCTCTTCAACGGCAGGCCACTTTTGTGGTACCATTCGGTCAGTTCTTCTTTTCTTGGGTTTTCTGTCTTAATATCCCTCTCCTCATAAGAGATTCCCTGTGCATCCAGCCATTTTCTGGCCTTCTGGCAGGTGGTACATTTTGGATAACATACAAATAACATATTTGTGCCTCACTTTCGTCATGATTTGTCTGTCTTTATTTGCCCGTCTTTACTGGAATGTAGAGACAGACACAGGCGCCCCTGTCTTCGTCGGAATTGGATAAAACAAGACTGCCGCCCTGCTGTTTTGCGAAGGACTGCACCGTAAACAGGCCTATGCCGTAGTGATACTCAGAGTTCCGGCTCTTATCCCCCTGATAGAACTGCTCTGCTGCGTGCCGGAGGTCTTCTTCCGTAAAGCCGGGACCACTGTCCTCTATCCGTAAGCACAGCCAGTCCCCTTCTTCTTTTATACGAATCCATATCATTCCGCCCTCAGGCGTATATTCCACTGCATTATTTAAAAGGTTTTCCCATGCACGGCCCAGAAACTGCCTGTCACTAATAATATAGTCCGACTGAAGTGAAATTACAACCTCCAGACTCTGTTTTTTTGCATCCGTAAGCATTTTCGCAGACTCCCGGAAGGATTCCGCCATATTCCGGATCTCGATCTTTTCCTCCTTCGGCTGGAAGTCACCCTCTGATTTCAGCATTTCCTGAAGGGTCAGGACATACTGCTCAATCCGGTCTGTCTCCTGAAGAATGTAAGCCTGGTACTCCCGGCTTTCTTCCCGTGATTCTGCCTCATCCAGCAGCTGTGTGCTGCCGCGTATCACGGTCAGCGGAGTCTTGATGTCATGCACCAGTGCCCTGACCTGCTGCCGCCTGTTCTCCTCCAGTTTCCACTGTTGTTTCAGTGATATTTCCAGCGCGTCCTTCATCTGAATAAGAGAGTCCATCACCTCGTCAATCTCACGAATCCTTGTATCAGGCTTTCTAAAATCCAAGTCCTTAAGCTGTACTTTTTCCGTCACCTGTTTGACCGACTCCAGCTCCTCCCGGAATATCCTGCCGAATCTCCTGACAAGTATGACACATTCGATCAGAAACGCAGACAAAAATAGCAGCAGGAGGCTTTCCGGGGCTCCCGGCAGATATTTCCTCAGCACGGGGTCCGTAAACTCTGCCTTGATATAGTATACGGCGATACAGATTTCATTTTCGCGCTGGAATACCTTGAAGTATTCACTTCCATAGCTGCTGCCGCCCTGCTCATATCTCTGCCAGACACCTGTCCTCGCTTTTTCCGCCAGATTTCCGTAAAGAAATGTTCCATCCTCACTATAGACCCCGAAACGGCAGGTGTCGGGTATCATATCCTCCGTTACCTTCCCGGCTTCCTGAATGACCGTGCGGTTCTCCTCAAGCACAGTCTCCCCGTAATTGGCTGGCAGCAGCATCCCCGCGCCGCTTGCAATAAGAAATAACAGAACCGCCAGAAGGAGCAGTCCGCCCGTCACAGCACAGAACCAGAGCAGGAACCTCCAAAACACAGACTGTACTGACACTTTTCGTTTTACTTCCATTTATACCCTATCCCCCATACCGTTTCGATCGGTTCTATCCCTGCCCTTGAAAACTTCGCCCGGATATTCTTCACATGCTCTGTGATCGCAGACACGTCACTCTCCCGGTCATAGCCAAACACCCGTTCAAAAATCTGCTCCTTTGAGAAAACATGTCCGTGGTTCACAGCCAAAAACTCACTGATCTCATACTCACTTTTTGTCAATGGGATGCGCATGCTGTCCGTTTCCGCCTGCTTTCCTGCCAGGTCAAAGCGCACCCCCGCTATCATGACCGCATGTTTTTTCTCCCGGTTTTCCCTCCTCAAATGTGCCTGGACACGGGCCCTTAATTCGCCGATACCAAAGGGTTTTGTAATATAATCATCGCCGCCGGACCCGAGACCGTACATAATGCTCGTTTCATCCGTCCTGGCCGTCAGAAATAAGATTGGGCAGTCCACTTTGCTTCTGATATTCCGGCAGAATGTGATTCCATCCGTCCCCGGCATCATCACATCCAGTATGATCAGGTCATACTGGTTGAGATATTCTTCCTTTACCTCACCAGCATTCTGACAAACCGTCACCCTGTGCCCTTCCTTCTCCAGTGCACGCCTTATTAATGTAAGAATTGCCGGTTCGTCATCCACCGCTAGAATTCTGGCCATGATTTTTCTCCCTCCTTATTTCAATCCCTAATCTTCCATTCTCCTGCCTTCGTAATTGTGAAACCACATAAACAGCAGTCCTGCCCCGGCCAGAGTCATCAAAAGCATTACAATACCGCCCATTTCAATCTGAGTCCGGAGGAATGCCTTATTTATATCTGCATTTGCCGTCATCTGCACATAATAGCCTGTAAAACGGCCTGCCCAGGCACAGGGCAGGAACTGCCAGATGCCGTCCCCCAGACCGGTCATCATAAGGGCCGCCACCAGACTCTCCACGACTCCCGCACCAATCGATATCCCTCGTGAAAAACGGATTCCGAGAAAAAGGTGAAAGCAATAGCAGAAAGTCTGGCAGACCCATGTGACTAGAATCAATACAAGATAAAATTTCCCCGGTACCTTTACATCTGTCATCAGTGAAAATCCTGCTCCAAAACCTCCGACCGCAAGGGTCAGGGCAGCCAGATTCCATAGTATGAGCAGACAGATTTTTATCGCAAGATTTGACTCCCTGTGCCTGCCGGTCCCGAAAAGATTCTGGAAATGCCCGGCCTGCTTTTCCTGCTCCGCCGCAAGTGCACTTACAAAACTTACGAGTACCGGACATACAATTGAGACAATCTCTATATAGCCGGATATTTTTCCCCACACACTCCACATGGAGAAGCTGTAATACCAGAGAAATACGGCGATTCCAAGAACCGGCATCACAATATGCAGCCAGAGAATCCATGTCCTGCGCATTTTCAGCATCTCAGCACTGAGCAGATGAAGGAATGTGACATGTTTTCTTCCATTTTCTAATCTTCCCATCCCCGCAGCCCCTTTCTTTGATACAGATTCGCAGTCACCAAAAAACAGATGAAAAATAACACACCTGAAATCAAAACTCCAACTGGTATGGTCCATAAGTCCAAAACCTCCGGAGAAAACGTCTGGCTCCCCGGCTGCGCAGGAAGTCCGTTTGGCAGTATCCTAAGGACGGGGCACATCAGGCGGCTGATATAAGAAAATGGATTCAGAAACCACCATTTTGACAGTGCTCCCAAGATCCCCAGGCCAATATTCCCTGCCAGTCCGAGCAGAAGCCCTGCCGCATATCCACACGTGCGGCTCATAAACAGCCAGAGTGGAACCTGCCATGCACTTAAGGCCAGCCACAGGCATACCGCTGCAAGACCTGCCATACCAGAAATACTCCTGAGAGCCCCCTTTGCCAGAATCCTGCTGACGATTTCCTGCGTGCAGTACAAAAGCAGTGCCGCATACAGAAGTGTTTTTAAACTGTAGATTACTTTTGCGGCCCAGAGCTTTTTCATATCAAGAGGAAGTGTTCCCATGATCCTGTTTTTTACTCTTTTTTCCCGCTGTTCCGTGAATGCCGTGCTAAGCAGGAGCAGCATGGGAAAGAATGTGGTATACCACCAGTTATACTGATTTGTCTGATAATAAACGGCATCCTGACCTGAAAATAGGAACGAAATCAACAGACTGACGAGAGGCACGGCCCAGAATAATTTTGCCGACACCGTGTGTCTGTTCTTCAGCCCTTCTGCTTTGATATATGCCTGCATCATGCCGCCCTCCCCCTGTTCTTTCTCACAACTTCGGTAAACAAGACTTCCAAATCTTTTCCCTGCTTCATCCCGCCCTGGTATCCGAGCACACCGTCCGAAATGATTCCCACATAATCCGCCACCTGCTCAACCTCGCTTAAAATATGGCTTGAGACGATGACCGTAATTCCTTCATGGGCAAATCCACGGATCAGTTCTCTCAACTCCTGTATACCGAAAGGATCCAGCCCGTTCGTCGGCTCGTCAAGGATCAGCAGGGACGGGTGATTCAGAAGTGCAGCCGCAATTCCCAGCCTCTGCTTCATCCCCATCGAAAACTGACCGGCCCGTTTCTTCCCAGTATTTTTTAGGTCCACAATTTCTAGTACCTCCTGAATACGCCTCTTCGGAAGTCCCAGCAGAAGCGTCCGTACCTCCAGATTTTCCTCCGCCGTCAGATTTTCATAGAGAGGGGGCTGTTCGATCAGAACACCCGTTTCCTTAAGACTGTCCCTGGTCCATCGCTTTCCCCGAAAATAAATCTCCCCTTCATCCGGCCGCATCATTCCCGAAAACATCTTCATAAGCGTCGATTTCCCGGCCCCGTTTGGACCAAGCAGGCCGTATACACAGCCCTGTGGCACCTTCAGGGATATCCCCTTTAATACCTTCTGCCGGGCAAAACTCTTGCTGATTCCCTTCGTCTCTAATATAAATTCACTCATATCAGTGTCCTCCTAATTACATTCTGTATTTGATAAAATAATCATACAAAAAGAATATAAGGAATTTATAAGGGTGGGGGATTTTCTTTCAATCGGAGGGGCGGTAAAATTTTCTACGCATCTGGGGTATATGACCGGTATGTTTTTTCTTTATGAACTGCTCTCGGCGGTATGTTGTGTGATACGGAAAATTACAAATTCTGCGGGTCTGGACGGGGAGATTCCAATATTCATTATTAATCTGCCGTTTTTGATATCATCCGGTGACATGGTTGTCGGACCGATCTCTATAAAGTAGCTCTCACTTGGTGATGCTCCTGCAAACATGCCGTTACGGAACAAAGTATTCAGAAAACTATCTATCGAAAGGCGAACTCGGTTCCAAAGGTTAGCATCATTCGGTTCAAATGCCACCCATCCAGTATTTGCCTTAATGCTTTCCTCCACGTAAATAAATAAACGTCTGGTATTGACATATTTAAAGGCTGTATTTACACTTGCCGTCCTTGCTCCCCAGATGCGGATCCCCTGTCCCGGCAGTGCACGGATCAGGTTGATTCCTTTTGGATTCAGGATATCCTGCTCCCCCTTGTTAAAATTAATATTCAGGCCGGTGCATGCTATCGTCTCATTTGCCGGGGCCTTATGTACGCCCCTGCACATATCGGTACGGGAATAGACTCCCATAACGGCCCCTGACGGTGGGAAATATCCCGGTTTCTTATTGGCGCGGTCAAAATTCTGTATCCAGGGATGATATATTGCTGCGTAAGTGCTGTCTATCATCTCTCTGAACTCAATCAGTTTTCTAACATCAGAGATATCCCTCGGCATATCGAGGACTGCAAACCTGCTCTGTATGCTCTCACAGTGGGCAACCAGAGAATTGATTACCTCTGGGATAGTGACACCCGGAACCGCTATAATACTCACTGTATTATTCTCAAGAAATGCCTGGATTCCGGTTCTTTTTCCCGGCCCTTCATCTGTACCAGTAAAAGTGGATGCTGTAATATTCTCTTTTGTACCGTCAGCGCCGCCCTCCAGCCGGATTGAACAATTTCCCTCTCCTAAAAGAGCCGCCACCGGATTCCCCGGCAATGGAATATCTTCCCCCTCATTTGGGCCTTTGTACTGTAACTTTACCAAACGGCTGTCCTGCAGTCTGCGGCCTATATAATTAGCCGATTCTGGGTGAAGATTTAATTCCGCGAACTCTTCTACTTCATCATCATACATTACCTGGATGGTAAGTCCTTTCTTACTATCTTCTACAAAATATAATTCGACCCGATTCCCCCAGCTTCCCTCATTGGCCGCCGTTACGGAAAGCTGACCATTATCATATGAGGCTGACCTCGCATCAGACGGCAGTACACGTGCAACATAGCAGCGGCTTCCACCGTTTTGAAAAAACTGTTCTACTGCGCCTGCCAGATAACGGTATTCTCCAAATGCAGCTTCATTTAAGTAACCTCCGAATTTACGTGTGAATTCCGGATAAGTCAGAATCAGAACCGGAGCTCCCGCAGCGGTCCCCCTCTCTGCCAGACCTACAAATCCGGCCACACTTGTTGCTACGCCCTCCATTGAATGCGGCAAATTTTCATATTCCTCCACATATACTCCCGGCGATAAATATTCTGCCATTTCTTTTCTCCTTTCCTGCTGCAGGCACTTTGAAGCAGGCCCGACCCACGCTTTTTTTACCTTCCAATTGTATCTGTATCTATCTTATCATAAATCAGGAGGATTTCACTGATATTATTTTGTTTGTCCTAAATCTGCCACAAAAAGGCTTCCACAAAAAAACTTGCAAAATAATGTATGAAAATAGATACTTAACTTGCGTATTCCTGTTTTTATGGTAAAATATTCACGTAATAAGATTTCACACCCTGTGCACCGGCAGTGCAAATACCGCCCTGACTGTCCCGACCATCCGGCAGCCACTGCACAGTAAGCATAAGAATAACAAGGAGGAACGCATATGTACTATTTTAGAAAAGTAACAGATGATTTATATTGGGTTGGTGGCAATGACCGGCGTCTGGAGTTATTTGAGAATCTTTTTCCAATTCCAAACGGTGTATCATACAATTCTTACCTGCTGATGGATGAAAAGACCGTGCTTTTTGATACCGTGGATACATCTATCGGAAGACAGTTTCTGGAGAATATCGAGGCTGTACTGGACGGCAGGTCACTTGATTACCTGGTAATCAACCACATGGAACCGGATCACTGCTCTCTCATTGATGAGCTTGTGATACGCCACCCGGATATGAAGATCATCGGCAATGCCAAGACATTCCCTATGATCGGCCAGTTTTATGATCTGGATCTGGAAGGGAAGACGGTCACGGTCAAGGAGGGGGAGACCTTCTCCAGTGGAAAGCATACCCTGCACTTCGTGATGGCCCCTATGGTACACTGGCCGGAAGTCATGATGACTTACGACGAGACTGACAAAGTACTCTTCTCCGCCGATGCATTCGGAACCTTTGGTGCAATGAACGGGACAATCTTCAATGATGAGATTGATTTTGACCGCGACTGGCTGGATGATGCCCGCCGTTATTACACCAATATCGTTGGAAAGTACGGCGTACAGGTACAAAATGTCCTGAAAAAAGCATCTGCCCTCGATATACAGTACATTTGCCCTCTGCACGGTCCTGTCTGGAGAAGCAATCTTGCCTACCTGCTTGAAAAATACAATACATGGAGCACCTACAAACCGGAAATGCAGGGCGTTATGATCGCCTATGCATCCATGTACGGCAATACAGAGAATGCGGTAAATGTTCTGGCTGTCAAGCTTGCTGACGCAGGTGTCAAAGAGATTAAAATGCACGATATTTCCAGAACACATGTATCTCAGCTGATCTCCGATAGTTTCAAATACAGCCATCTGGTACTTGCGGCTCCGACATATAACGGCGGCATTTATCCGGTCATGGCGAATTATCTCGACGATATGAAGGCACTGAGTGTACAGGGACGTACAGTTGCAGTGCTCGGCAATGGAAGCTGGGCCCCAATGTCTGCGAAGCAGATGGAGGCTAAGATCAGCGAGATGAAGAACATGACTCTTTTGACCGATAATTTTGCAGTAAAGTCCGCACTGAAGGGTACACAGATGTCAGAGCTTGATGCTCTGGTTGAAAAACTTGTGGAGAGTATACTGTAATTCTAGAAAAGAAAAGTAAAGAAGATAATAAAAAGTCTGGCCTCCAAAACTGCCAGACTTTTTATATACTTCGTCAACTATTGATATTGTTTTTGCTTCGAATTGTATAGCAAAACGCTCACTCCTGCTTTTTTCTCCTGTCAAACCACACCAGTCCCAGAAACAGCAGAACCCCAGCTATGGTAAGCAGAATTCCCGTTTTTACCCCCGGCACATGGTATTTCAGTTCGATTTCATTCGCCCCTTCTGTTACCGGTACCGCCATCAGGGCATTGGCCGCTTGTTTTATTTCGACCTCTTCCCCGTTTACACGGGCAGTCCACCCGTCATCGTACGGGATTGTCAGAAGCATGATGCCGGCCTCATCTGCGGTATAGTTTCCTTTTACATGGCCGTCATCGAAAATCTCTGTCGTCATTTCTTTACTCTTTAATTCACGTATCACATCCTCAAACAAGGACTGATCCAGATAATAGAAATAAGAGGTCGCATCCTGCTCTGTCCCGCTGTAACGGTCCAGTGTAATTGTATGTTCTTCATTCCCATTTCCTGCATTAAATATCTTGTAACTAAGCCATGTAGAATAATCGCAGCGGTACTCCCCGTCAATAGAGAGTGCCAGATCCTGCATCTCTGTGTCAATATATCCATACAGAAGATCCCCTGTCCCGACCGATGGGATATGGAAATTCAGAGACTGGTCTGTCAGGCTGGTCTTCGGCTCTATTTTCTTATAGAGATCCACTTTTCTTCCGAGAATATTGGAAAACAATTCGTTCTGGTATATAAACGGATCTTTCGATTCCACCTTGTCATACACGGACCCGGCCGCCAGCATTCCTGCCCCCAGCACATACGGGTTCCGGTATACTGCTTTCTGATTTGCATCCGGAATAGAGGATACTTTTTCATAACCCGCCACGTTCTCCGCAGACAGCAGGTATTTTACACCGAACAACGAATCGGCAGGCAGCACGGATTCTGACACAATACTCAGGTCCCGTTCTGTCGAGTATCCGATATCCAGAAGCATATCGCCGACCGCTGAATCATAGGTAGAAGAATAATGATTCAGTCCCCGGTATCCATAAACCATTGCCTCATTCAAATATGCAGAGCAGCGGTTTGGTTCAAGATAACGCTTCTGAAGTGTATCCATCCTGTAAAAGACTGAATCTTCGCTCTCCTGTACTGAGCGTATCTGTACCTCTGACTGGTTTACATAGTCCTGATAAGCCTGATTCTCCGGATTCCACTGATAGTTGATCTGGAAGGTAATTGCACCGTTGAGCACAAATTCCACGGCTAAAACAACCGGTAACAGGTACCTGACCCACTTCTGGTATGCAGCCAGAAGGAAAAGCAGGCAGTATATTGCCAGAAAAACAAATGTAACTTTCAGATATCCCTGTCCATACACATTGTGGAAATAAAATCCGATAAAAAGCAGAAGCAATCCCCCATAAATCGCGGACATCTTCTTCATCTCCCCCCCTTCCGCGAATTCAGCTGCACCTCTGGCAGCCAGATAGATCAGAAGGAATACGGCAACGAAGCTGAACCTGTAGCGATAGCTCCCTGCATACCGGAAACCGCTCCACACACATTCCAAGGGGATAAACCAACAGCTCACCAGCATGAAAATCACTGCAATACCTGATAACAGTTTTTCCTTACCGGGTATCCTGCCCGATATAAAATAGTACAGAACCAGTCCCAATGCAGGCAGGCCGCAATACAAGGAAACGGTGGGCACGACACTGCCCAGTGCAAAGCCTCTGAATATGTCTAAAAAGGATCCATTGACAGCCTGTGCAAAGATTGACAGACTGAACACTTCTTTCCCATTCTGCAGCCCTTTTACGATCGGATAGAAAATAAAACAGCTCCCCAGAACACCACTCAGCATTACAAGGCCGGCCCGTACGGTATCTGCAATAACCTTTTTCCATTCGCCTTTCTCTCCCGTTTCCGGCATGGACAAGATTCTCTCATAGAGGAAATAGCATCCTGCAAAAATCCCCGTCATATAGCCTGTATACCAGTTGATCGCAATGCTGAGCAGGACTGTGATAAAAAGGCCGGTCTTTTTCTTATCCGTAACAAACCGGTATACATTCCATAAAAGAAGTGGCAGTAAGATCACTCCGTCGAGCCACATAATATTGGAAGACTGTATCATGACATACTGCATCAGCCCATAGGACACAGACAAGAGTATCCGAATCCTTAAGGACAGAACCGGGAAACGTCTTGACAGGAAGAAGTCCATCGTAATTCCGGCAAGTCCGAGTTTCACCGTGTTCAGGATAAACAGGAAAAGGGGAATCAAAGCTTTCGGGAAGAAAACAACAAACAAATTGAGTGGGCAGCCCAGATAATACCCGAAAAGCGCCATAAGAGAGCCACCCATTGATTTTGAAAAGGAATAACCGAGATGTGCCTTCCCAAGAAGGACGTCCTGATAAAATGCAAAATAATCGACATATTGAATGTCCTGATCCCACAACATATTAGATTTCGTCCCAAAAGGATAGATGCCGCTCACTGCATGTATGATCATAAACAAGCCCGTGATGCATATAAAGATAATTCCCATCACTGCAAGATTCTTTTTTCTGTTTTCATGTAGTTCCCTATTCTTCAACATGGATGATTAAACTCCTATTCCTTTTTATATCTTTCTCTCCACACAGGAAAAACTCTGTATAATGAAATACGGCTGAGGAAAACCCAGCCGCATTTCTTTCAATTCCTACTGGAACTGACTCTGTCCGGGATAGTTTACTGCTATATAGCTTTTCCCGCGGTTTACTTTTATTTCATTCCCATTCATATCCACAAGGTGCAAATCGGACCTTTCATTATTAGCATCCTTGTACCAGTGTATTTTCTGGACAGCCCCGTTTGATACATAGTATCCGGTATAATTATTTCCGCCATTCCAGTTCAGCTGCTTATGTCCGATATCGTCTCTCACAGAAATATCTGTCTCCAGTACGAACACATTTGTGAATGCCAGCTGTGTCTGGGTGCTTTCGTCCATCTGGGGATTGCCGTTGATCTGTTTCAGATACGTCTTAGATGCCTCATCATATGTCAGTGTTGCTGATGCCGCTCCGAAATCAATGCTGACTGTCTTACAGTCAGAACCTTCCGGCTTAAGCTGTTCATTTACCCCGTTGAAATTGAATGCAGTACCCTTCTTATCGTCTGCCAGATCTGTTCTTCTTCCCTCGGACTGTACCACTTCTGCAAACCTTGTACCGTCAAAATATCCGGTGTGCTCCAGAGAATAGCCCTTATTCAGCCTGTCCTGATCACGCCCAAACAATCCTCCGGCATTATTAATCCCGTCATACTGGTCCAGATTCAATGCCTCCAGATAGTCAGCAATGCTGTCATCAATTCCCCAGTTTACATAGAATGCGTCATAAGTTTCTGAAAACGCCGGGAAATAATAGCGGCAGCTTCTGATCGCACAAATCTTCGGAACGGTTGTATAGTCCCCGTAGACTGCCATTAAACGTGTCACATCACCTTCCACCGGAATCTCATAGATAATATCAGCCTTTCCGATTCCATACTGCGGGAGCGCGTCCTGCACATTGTTAACCATGACTGCTACAGGTCTTTTGCCGATTGCCCCATCAGTCAGGTCGCCAAGCCCTGTCAGAAGATTCTGATTCGCTGGTGTTTCTTCCGGCTCTTTAGTCTCAACCGGTTCTGTTTTCTTCGGTTCTTCTGTTTTTTCTTTCTTCGTTTCTTCTTTTGGCGCTTCTGTTTTTTTCTTACATCCTGCCATACTGAAAATCATCAGCATAACCAGAAGGACAACGCCTGCTCTTTTTAACCTCTTCATATTCATACCCCCTTGGTAAAATATTGAAATATTTCTAAGTATGCTGCCTCTTACATTTTAGCAGATACACCATGAAATGCAACCCGTTAATCTTCCTTTGCTTCTTCCAGATTGCTCTCCCTGCATAAGTATATCGGCCTGTTCTTCGTTTCCAGATAGGTCTTGGACAAATACATACCCAGAATACCCATACAGAGCAGCTGTATCCCTCCCAGCAACAGTATGATACAGGTCATGGACGGCCATCCTGCCACTGGATCCCCAAAGCAGAGTGTCTTTACCAGTATAATAACCATGAACAGAAACGCCACTGCACAAAACACGATGCCAAGTACTGATGCCATCGCAAGAGGTGCCGTGGAAAATCCGATGATCCCCTCCATACTGTAACGGAAAAGCTTGAAAAAGGACCATTTCGTCTCTCCCGCCCTGCGCTCTACATTCTCGAACTCAATCCATTTCGTTTTATATCCGACCCAGCCGAAAATGCCTTTTGAAAAGCGGTTATATTCACTCATTTCAAGAATCGCATTCTTAAACTTCCGGTTCATTAGACGGTAATCCCTCGCCCCATCCATGATCTCCGCAGAAGAAATCTTATTCATCAGTCCATAGAACCTGCGTGCAAAGAACGACCTTATCGGCGGTTCTCCCTTTCTCGTTACCCTGCGGGTGGCAGCCGAATCATACCCTTCCTCTGTCACAGCTTTCAGCATCTCCGGCAAAAGCGACGGGGGATCCTGAAGATCTGCATCCATCAGCGCAACATAGTCGCCGTCAGAATTTTTCAGGCCGGCATAGATAGCAGCCTCCTTCCCAAAATTTCTGGAAAAAGAAAGATATTTCACCCTCTCATCTTTCTTCGCCAGATCTTTCACGATTTTCAATGTATTGTCCTTCGAACCGTCATCTATAAAAAGAACTTCCATTTCATATGTTTCAAGCTGGGTACATATCTTCTGAAACTCCTCGTAGAAATACGGGAGCACTTCCTCTTCATTATAGCAGGGAACAATCAACGTTACTTTTTCTCTCTTCATCTCACTCTTCCTTAGTCTGTAAATAAAGTTTCTCTATCTCTTCTTTAAACAGGGCTATTTTCTTTTCAAGACAGCCCTGACTCCCATATCTGCAATCTCCGTGACAAGCGGGTCCTTCATAGCCAGCAGTAGACCGCCGTAACTCCCGAAAAATAAGAATGCAGCAATCAGCATGGTTACGAACGGTCCCAGATCCGTGGAAGTCTTAAGCAGTACAGACAGGATACTCGCAGCAGCCAGCGCGAAAGCTACCTTTCCAACCCTGACATCTGTCAGCAGTCCCTTAAGCATATCTTTCAGGTACACACACTGAATTATAAGTACCACAAGCTCTGCCATAACCGTTGCAAACGCCGCCCCCGCAGATGCAAAGTGGGGAATTAGGAAAAGATTCAGCACAAAATCCACAACTGCCCCTGCCACGACAGATATCAGCACCTTGTCCTCCCTGCCCATCGGCGTCAGAATCTGGATTCCGGTAATATTAGACAACCCGATCAGCAGTACAGTAAGCATCAGTAGCTGCATGGGAAACGTGGCTGGCAAAAATGGTTCTTTCGACAGGATCAGTATTGATTCCCTCGCAAAAATTATAAAGAACACCATGAGTGCACTTCCGGCAGTCACGACAAATCTAATCGCTTTCACGACCGTTTTCCGGAATGCTTCCATCTCCCCCTTTTCGATATAGAAAGATAATCTTGGCAGAAGCACCGTTCCCAAAGAGGTTACCACATTTACCAGTACGGTTTTTACCTTAATAGCTGCATTGTAGTATCCTACATCTGTATCTGTCTTCATAAAGCCAAGCATTACCATGTCCAGATTCAAATAGATACTCGCTGCGGCGGACATAAAGAAAAAAGTCAGTATAGGCCTGATATGGCGTTTGAAATCATAACTAACCGTCTTCTTTAGGGAAACAAACTTCCTCATGTTTATAAAATTCAAAATACCGGACCCATAACTTGCGAAGGCGCTGACTGCACCGTATATAATATAATCTTCCGGCGAATGTACGAATGCAAACATCAGGACGAGGCCCACTACCTTGAACCCAAGCGCACAGAACGTAATGTAAGAATACTGCTCAAGGGCGCTGTAAAGCCATTGAATCCCCATCGTATTTAACACAATGGAAAAACTGACAACAGTCAGCAGGATTCTCTGCTCATTGAATTTCGGGATCACGGCAAGACTCAGGAAAAAAGCCACGTAGATCACCGCTGTCGTAATCCCGTTGATAATCAGCAGTTCCTGTACCGTAGCCGAAAGCTTCTCCCTGTCGTCCCTGACCTTTGCACACGCACGAATCCCATACGTAGGCACCCCCAGAGATGCAAACATTGTAAAGTATGAGACAACAGAAATCGCAAAAGCTACTTTACCGCTCCCGTCAACCAACAGTACCCTGGAAATATACGGGAATGTAATGAGAGGAAAAATGATTGCCGAAACTGTCAGCAGGGCATTCATAATAAAGTTAAACTTTATGGAATGTATCTTCATGTCTAGTCTTCTCCTATGCGGTTGCGTTTCTTACAGAATCTCGCAACCCAGGTATATCCTTTGAAATGCAGTCTTCTAAACATTCGCAGACTGCCGCTTTCCATTCCCGCCCTCTCATAAATATCTGCACTCTTATTCTTGAGTTCTCTATCAAAAGTGATAAACTTTTTCCGGATCTCCATATCATCCACCGGAAAACTCATAAATATTGTGATCTGATCGCCGATCATCTGTGCAGTCCTTTTTCCGATATACTCAACTTTCTCAGGTGAACAACTCTGTTTCATGCTCTCATAAAATTCTGTCAGATGCATGATCACATCGATATGGTTCTGCATATGCCGCTGATACCCCTGAATACTGACGCTCTGCGTCATGACGGCAAGCCGGTACATGTATACGGTCAGGTCCAGATACTGCACGGTCTTTACATAAGGCACCGGGAACAGGATATACTCCACATCCACATAGAAGCAATGTTCATCCAAACGGATATGATTCTCTTTTAATACCGAAGTCCTGATAACGAGTGCGTGCATGCTCATCTGTCTGATTTTACATGCTTCTTCAAAATCCCAGACCTCTCTTCCTGCAAATTCTCTGAACTCTACTGGTGTCAGTTCACCTGTCGTATCGTTCACCTCGTTATAGTTCGTCACCACGTATTCCGCTGTGCATGACTTTAAAGCCTGTACCATCCTGACAAAATCTTCCGTATTTACCCAGTCATCTCCGTCAACAACCTTGAAATAGGCGCCGCGCGCTTCCTCAATTCCGCGGTTAATGGTGGAACCGTGTCCGCCGTTCTCCTTGGAGATTACGCGGAAAGTCTGTGGATATTTTTCCTCGTATTCCTTCCCGATCTGCGCGGTATTATCCTTTGATCCGTCATCCACAACCAGTACTTCAATATCCTCTAAAATCCTCTCATCCAGAAATGAATCCAGTGTCTGGTTCAGATACTTCTCCACGTTATAAGACGGGATCGTAACTGTTAATACTTTCTCCATAGTTTATCTCCTATTTTTTCCTTATCATACTAATCGTACAGAATCGGAAACTACTGTCCTTTCATACGGTCTTTCGCTTTTCGCATACCGGAAAGCAGATTCATCACCCGATACATCCTCCGTTTCATAAAAAACAGCAGAATCTTATCCTTTCCGGACAGCTCGCTGATATAAGGATTCTTCATGATATCCGGATATTTTGAGACTGCATATTTCCGAAATCTGTCCAGCCATATGCTCTTTGTATCTGCCAGAATAATCTCCTTTGACGGAATAAAATAACAGTGCTGGAAAACCAGATATTCCAGTTCTTTTTTAAATTCCTCTTCCAGATGCTGCCCATTAAAGTAATCCATCAGGAAATTCATCACATAGGTGCGGTCCTTATAGCTCCTTTCGAAGTTATTGCTCCGCATAATGGAACCCTGCCGCAGCATATAATAGTACTTGGGCGAATCTCCCACATACCCGATCTTTTGGGCTTTTATAATAAATCTCGGAGTTGTCGCCAGATCTTCATAGTGAAGCCCTTCCGGATACCGGATTCCCGATTCATCCCAGAATGCCTTGCTGTATAAGCAGCAGCATGCCGAAGGCGACTTGATCAAAAGTTCCGGATTCGATCTTGCATTCATACACTGATTCTGAGGAAAACCATAGTGGTACCAGTCTCTGCGCCCAGTATCCTCTTCGATGGATTCAAAATCAAAGAACACCATGTCCGCATGCAGTTCTTCTGCACAGCAGACAGCCTTTTCCACCATATCGGGTGATACCGTGTCGTCACCGTCTACAAAAAACAAATATTTCCCGTGAGCCTGCTCTGCCCCCTTGTTTCTTGCATCACTCAGGCCTCCATTTTCCTTATGCAGAACTTTCACTCTGGAATATTTTTCGGCATACTCATCACATATTCCGGCGCTTTTATCCGTCCCGCCGTCATCCACCAGAATAATCTCTGTCTTCGCATAGGTCTGTGCAAGAAGGCTTTCTACGCATCCTTCTATATACTTTTCAATATTATAAACAGGAACAATTATACTGGCTAACTCCATCGCATACTCCTTATTGATATAATAAATATTTCTGCTGCTTTTTCAGCTGTTCCAGACTATAGTCAGATCCCTCACCGATACGGACTGCTTCTCTGTCCTGTTCCTGCCTGTGAGACAGAATGAAGGAAGCCCACTCCTCCGGACTCTTTTTCAGGGATAAAAACCAGCAGTGACCAGTTATTTTTGCCTCATCTGTAATCGTATCACTCATCAGGCAGGGCAGTCCTGCACACTGGGCCTCCACACCGACAGTCGGAAGTCCCTCAAAATTAGAAGGGAGAACAAAAAAATCCATTCCCTGAAACAGCCTGTCAGCATCCTTTCGAAATCCCAGAAGCTTTACACTGTCTTCCAGCCCCTTTTTCCTTACAGTCTCTTTTACCTGCTCAAACCGGACCCCCGTGCCTACAAGAAGAAGTACAGCTTCGGGGCACCTTTTTTTCAGTGCTTCAAAAACGTCAATTAAAAAGAAGTGATTCTTCTGATAAACGAAGTTTCCCACATGGCCCACAACAAACTGGTCAGTTATCCTCAATTCACCGCGTATCTCTTCTCTTATTTCCACATTGTGTTGAAATCTCCCCGTATCCACTGCGTTAAAGATCACAGAAAAATCAGGGGACTCAACAATCTTTGCCGGGAACATCCACAACCCGGCCTTTTTAGAACATCCATAATAATCAGTGGCCGTCCTGTACAGGGTCAGCCGACAAATATAATGGATAATATCAAATATTTTACGTTTCAACGCGCTTTCAATGTCGTTCCCACTTGAATGGCTGTGCAGAAGGATGCGATTCACACGCATCTTCTTCGCGGCCCATGCCGCCGCACAGTCAATCGCAGTGGATATGTTCAGATATACAATATCATATCTTCCCTGTTCTATAATCTTACAGACCTGTCTGTACTGTTTCACCGGATGCTTTAAACTGGCTATTGCAAAAATTCTTGATTTCCGCTCTCTTAGATAACTTTCCAATTCCGGGTCGATTTCATTCGTGAGAAAGTCAATTCCCACATCATCCCCCCGCACATTTTCAAGAAAGTTCAGAAGGTATTTATCAATTCCACCGCTCCTGCCATCCATGATAAAGCCTGCCAATACTCTTTTCATCACTGCTTCTCCATGTTTTCCTGTATCTGTACAAAACTGCCGCCTTCCTTAACTGTATAATGCATCAGATATCCCAGGAAGGTCCAAAGTGCAAAGCTTCCCGGTGAATTCGTATACAGTCCGTCTAATAAAAATAACATTGATATTGCCGCTATTATAACGCATGCACTCAGTACGGCAATATAGTTCCTGTCTTCCGCCTTAACAAAGCGCTGCCCGCGCCACCAGCGTATCAGTACCAGAATCATGAATGCAGCGTAAATTACAAATCCTACGATCCCCTGATAAGCAAGGATGTTCAGATAAGTATTGTGAAGGCTCACGTACTCACCCTGCGGATTATTAATCAGATAGCTGTCCGGCAGTCTGTCTTTCACAAATGGAAGAAACGAATTGTATCCGGTTCCCAGAACCGGCTTCGTCTTCCACACTTCCAGTCCCCCCGTCCAGAGTGCTATCCTGCCGCTGCTGAAATCATCCTTTACCCCCTGTTTCCTGCTCTTATCATGTCTAGTCTGCTGGTCATTCAACGTTTGCTTTGGTTTCCCTGCCGCGTCTTTTTTCAATTTGATATCCATCTGCTTCTGCACCTGCGTGCTGACCTCTGACTTCAGGTAAGACGATCCCCCCAGAAATGCAGCCGCGAACGCTGCCATTACAACAAGACTAATGCAGACCCCTTTAATTTTACTCTTTTTCATAACAGCTGAATAAATAAACCAGAACCCCACTGCCGCGATCAAACAAACTTCCGCTGTCCGGGAATCACTAAAGACCAAATAACCGCAGTTTAATACTATCATGATGATGTATAAGAATTTCTTTAAAAGCCCCTTCTTTTCCAGTAAAAAATACAGACACATCAAAATAGCAGCTGTGCTCAATACACCGCCGTAATTCGGATCTGTATAAATTCCCCAGAGACGTTCCCATCTGAATCCCGCAAACATGGTCTCACCATCTCCTGTAAACCATGCCTTGTAGTAAAGGGTCTTCATCATAATAAGTCCCGCTGCCGCGGAAAGCGCACCATATATCATGATAATATGGGCCACAACAGTAAATTCTTTTTTATATGCCTGCACAGACCTTGAACTATCACAGGCGTAAAGCAGGAAGAACAACATTCCCGTCCATATCAGCCACTTCAGATCCGACGCCGCCTGCCCGTAAGACCGGTTCACGATTATGGACAGAAGAAAACTAGCGCAGAATAAGCCCAACACAATCCAGCCCGGTGTCTTTATATAGTCCCTGAAAAAAATCAGCCTTCCCAACAAAGTCAGCATTCCAAGAACCAGACAAAGCTTCACAAGCAATGGCTGTATCGGAGATGAATACAAAAATACATTAAAAGTAGCCAGTCCCAGTAGTAAATATGTGATTTTAAAACTCCACTCCAGTATACGAACGTAATCCTTTTTAATAAATCTCAATAATCCTTAAACCCCTTTTCTTTGCATCTGGATCATCCCATGAATCATCCTGCTAATTTTTATCCCCCTTGTTTTCTCTCTATGCTATCTTATACTTTTTTCATCCTAAAATCAAGTTTTTACTATTGTTTCACTCAATAAATTAAATATGATTCTTGCTGTTCTATCCCCTAACAGTAAGACAATTACAAAAATTATTGTATTCAAAAACCCGGAATCCTTAACAGATCCGGGCCGTAATTTTTTTCAAATTATCTTGCTTTTCCATATACGTATTTAGGAGTACCTCCAACTATCATCTTACCATTTTTATCTTTATGATACGGATATACCCAATAATAATTATATTCCTTCTTTGATGCCCTACTATCCACATAGGATGTTCCTTTAGTTGTCATTCCAATATATCCATATTTTCCAGATGCTGTCTTGCCATATACAAGGTATCCTTCCGCCCCTGCCGATGCTGACCAAGTTAGCCTAACGGCACCAGTTTGGCTTGTTGCTTTTAGATTGGATACCGCCAGGCATGTACCTTTTGCAAAGACATATTTAGTACAACCACCCGGGTGCATCTTTCCTGTACTGTCTTGTACATATGGAAATACCCAATAAAAATTATAATCTGAATCTAACGCTTTTGTATCTGTATACGTAATTCCCTTTGTTGTCATTCCACAATAACCATATTTTCCATTTTTCTGTGCATAGATTAGATATCCATCTACATATGAATCATTCAACCACGTAAGCTTCACTTTATTTTTTCCCGCACTTTGGGCTTTTAAACTATTAACCGGCTTTGGAACATACTGAACAACATTAAACTTAATTAAATTACTAGCTGAATAGCTAAAACTATTACAAGAATCAACATAAACTTCATAGTATCCTGCCGGAAGAACTATAGCGTAAGATGTTGCTTTAATTTTCCAAACATCCTTATATGTTGATACATTTCCCGGCACACCTTTTTTTATTCTTAAATTATAGTAATTTACATTCTTCCCCGCAGTCCAGCTAAATTTAGTCATAGCTGCAGAGTTACCCACAGATACGGAAATAGAAGACGGTCCCGCTTTTTCAAAAGTATAAATCGCAAATTTCTGCGCTGCTGAATTGTTGTTGCCATATAGCTGAGCATTAGCTCCCACAGTATTAGAATTATTTACAATATCTAATACATAATCCGAAGACTTTGGTCTAAAAATCCATTCACCACTCCATCTTCCATAAATATACCATTTCTGATTATCTCCGCCTACATATTGAGCAACCCTTGCATTTATTCCTCCCGTGGCCTCTAAAACTCTATTATCTTCACAATTATAGACTACATAAGAACCATCGCTTTGTCTTACAAAATGCCAGACTTCTGAAGTCGCACCTATCACTTTAACAACTTCTACGTTACTATCCTTAACACCAAGTGTCGCCCAACCACTATTTTTAATTAGAGCTCCATAACATTCATTTCCAATATTAACAGGCTCTAAAGCCGCATACCATTTATTATTGAAATCAGGTCTAATCACCCCCCAATATGGGTTATCAAATCCATTATAAGCAACTGTTGTGATTCTCTGTACGAATCGTTTACCAATATAATTCTGATGATATGTTATTTTTGTTGATTCAAATATAGCAACGTGCCCCCAATTATTCGCTCCCCCTGTATAAACCAGAATATCTCCCGGCTGGGGGATTGCCTTATATATCCTTTGCCATCCATTTGGGAGAGTGTTTCCAACATAATCCGAACCATTTCCATATACCGGTGAAACACCTAAATACTCATAGTATGCCTTAATTAAATCTACGCATTCCCCTGTTCCAATTTTATTTCCCTCCTTTGATTTCACCCACTGCATCGCATCTGACTGACTTCTTAATGTATACTGCGCCGGCTCTCTGGCTCCATCTATTTCCGAGCTTTCTACTATATCTCCTGTAGTATCTTCTTCGTTCTGTCCAGCAATTTCATCTGTTATAATGTTTTCTTCACCAATGCTTTCCCTGTTTTCATCCTTACTTTCTTCATCGTCTTCATTCCCTATTAAAGGCATCTCTACATCTTCATCTAAGTCATTATCCTCGCCGTCAATATCAACAATATTCCCCTCACTGACAGCACTTTCAACGCCTTCATCCGCACAAACGGGAATTACACTTCCAATTAGCAGGCAACAAAACAAAGGTATTAATAATTTTTTACATATTTTCATAACTTCACTCCTGTATGCTACTATATAACATTATATAGTCTTATTTACAATACGCATATCCCCCTGTTTCTCCGATTATCATTTTTCCACTTTTATTCTTATGATATGGAAAAATCCAGTAAAAATTATAATAATCTTTTAACATTTTTATATCAACAAATGTCGTTCCGCTTGTTGTCATACCACAATATCCATACTTTCCCTTTTTATGTGCATAAATCAGATAGCCTTCTGCTGTGGGTGAACTATTCCAAGTCAATTTAATTCCTTGTTTCACTCGCGAAATTCTCAAATTCTTTACTGCCGTAGTTATCCCTTTCGCATAGACATACCGATTCGTAATACCGGGTATTTTCTCACCCTTCTTGGTAAAATATGGATAAACTCTGTAAAAATTATAATCCTCATCAGATGCTGTTGTATCAGAGTAATTATTAGTACTCGATATTCCTCTGTATACAAACTTATTTTTCCCTATTTGACGATATATTAAATACCCCTCTGCTTTAGGAGTAATATTCCATGATAAGGAAACCTTATTTTTTCCTGAACACTTAGCCTTTAAGTTGCCAACAGCCGGCAAAACTGTTTTTGCATACTTATATACTTTGGAATTTGATAAAATTTGTTTCTCCTCTGAGTCTGTAAAATATGAATAAATACGATAAAAATAAAATTCTCCATTTTCTAAGTTTGTATCTGTAAAACTCGTTTGGCTGCCGGAATCAATATTTTTATAAAATAGCATTCTATTTTCATCGGGACCTTGTCGATAGATTTTATACCCCTCTGCCCCCTCCACCTTTTTCCACTCAATATAAATGGTCGACTGATTTAAGCATTTAACCTCAATAGACTCTGAAGCTTCGGGTCTAACTATCACTTTACAAACAGCTATTTTATTCCCAGCCTTTGCTGTTATCAAACACTGACCAGTTCCGGCCGCAGTTATAATACCGCTCTCTACCTTTCCTACTTTAGAATTATCAGTACTCCAGATTATAGGAACATTATTACTTTCTTCTGGCAGAATATTTGCTGTCAAGGTAATACTTTCCCCCTTCTCCAAGATAACTTTGCTCTCGGACAGTATAAGGTCTTCTAATTGTAGGTCGACATCACTGGTAAATGCCTTGATTCTCGCACATAAACCACTATTAAATAAATCTACCCATTTGTTGTTGAGATATATGTAACTATTTTCTTTTTCAATTGCCGCTTGAAACGAGACCCAGCCATAATCAGCGTTACCTTCTACTCCAGCCCTAACACTATTATCGTGAGCATTTTTCAATTCAATAACCACTGAATATATCTCATCTTTACTAATATAAAGCTCGTGTTCTAAATCAATTGTCTTTACCCCTGCTGTCAGTGTTTTTCCAGTTACAGGTGTTTCTAACATCTTTTCTCCACTTTCCGGATTTAACAAATCTGACAAATTTCGATATATTTGTATTGAATATTCAATATTAGAATCAAAAAGAGTCACACCCACAGCTTTTAGAGATTCCAACCCACTTTCACTATTTCCTTTTGCTTGATAAATATTTGCAATTTTTCCCTGATTGGTCACTTTTATGTAACTTGCGCTTGCAGTTCCATCATATTGATAATTGTGGTCATATTTATCTGGTGGCTGTACTTCAAAAACAACTCCATTAGAATTACTCAAATTTTCATACGATAAATAAAAATACCCATCATCCCCCCAGTCTGAACTCCAACTATTTTTTACAATCCATGCACCATCATTCCTAACATTCCCATTGTGTAAAAAATTTTCTTTTGCATAGCTGTCGTCCCATCCTACTAAAACAACTGCATGATTGGAGCCTGTGTCTATTGGATTGCAATAAGCTGCTGTATCATAGTTATAATAAGTATTATTATGATAATAATTCAAACTTATTGCGCCATATTTGTAAATTGCATCTTTCAGTTCATCTATAGAATCACTTAGAAACAATGCGTTTTTTAATAGTGCTGTATCCTTATAGGCTGTATCCGAGGGAGGAATAAGCAGATCTGAATATGGTTGATAAGGCATAACTGATTCATCCGAAAAGCCACTCCATGTTGCCAGTGCCTGTGCCGCTAACATAGTATTTCCCCCATTATTCAAGTAATGTGATCCTTGCGGTAATACATTTCTATCTCCAATCGTATTATTTAGGGGATCATTTTCTCGGTTATAGAAGAAATATGCCAAATGTCCCTCGGAATAATCCGCCTTATTTTGTATCTGTTCGTTTACTGCTGTTGTTTCAGCCGCATCTACAGCTGATATTGCCCAACAGCACCCCCAATCCCCCTGGTTCTTCACCGTAGATATAATCCCTTTATTCCGCGAATCATATTTCTGGGGAAGTAAACTAAAAGTTTGAATATCCGAAGGTTTAAAATTAAAGTCTTCCACAAAATTGTCTTTTAGCTCCGGCTCCATCCCCTTTTGGGCTTCTATCTCTTCTTCCGTCAATGGCCTGCTTTTAATATAATCTATATTATCTTCTGCCTTTAATTTCAATGGCATCGTAAATAATATAATTATAACAGCTATACAGACACTAATTATTATTCTCTTCATCTGATTCTCTATACTATTTAGCTTTCGCATAACCATCTCCCCTTGCTGACTTTTCAAAGACAAGATACCCTTCTGCACCTGCAGACTTACTCCATGTTAGTTTCACTCCGCCTTCTATAGATGTGGCCTTAAGATTTATTACCGGTAAAAGTTAAAATCAGCATCTAAAGCTCTACCATCCGTGTATGTCGTACCTGTTGTAGTCATACCACATTATTATTTACCACCCATTTGTGACCATATGTATCATTATAAACACACCTATATCCATCATTTATTGAATAATTGTTAGGTTATTATATGAATGAATTGTATGATTGAATTCTTCTATACTTTGATCTAAAGATAAAGAATCTTGTTCATCCAACTGTGGAATTCCAATTTCCAATACATCTTTATTTTCTGTATCATTTTTTGTTGTTCTAAGCAGACTATTGGCAACACAAATAGTTCTGGTATTATTTCTATCAGATGGTTTAGCTGCTTTTACGATCATGTCACTTCCAAATAATTGAACCCAATATGCAACGCCATTATATTGAAAACAGCCTATTCCTATGCTTGAAAATTCATCTCTCAAAATATTTTCCCTATGTCCTGTGGAATTCATCCACCCATCCATAATTGTCGCTGCATCGTAATACGGATAAGTCCCCATTGCGATATTCTCTCCCCAGGCCTTAGGTTCTACAGTAAAGCATGACAGTCCTGATGGTCGTGTATGAGAAAAGTATACTACAAGTTCCGCGGCCCTCTGCATTGCAGCATCCATAAGGTCTTTGTCCATAGTCAATGCTGTTTTGCCTGCTTTTTTTCTTTCCGCATTTACTCTGTCTAATACCTTATAAGCATTCGTATATGACTCATATCCACTTACTGTCAGAGAAGTGGAAGCGACTTCCGTGCTGATAGCAATTTCTGATGTAGTTGTTACCGCATCTGTTATAATAGTTTGTCCCTTTCCATCTACTAGATATGGTATCACAGCATAATAATTTTCTTCGAATTCTGATGCATTCTGGTCCACATATTTAGTTATATTGCCATTTTTTACTTCCCCTATGACCTCTGCATCCGCTTGTCCTATCTTTCTTAATACAAAATAACCTTCAGCGCCTCTCGGTTTCGTCCAACGAAGCGTAATTTCTCTATAAGCTGAACTTACGCAGATTAACTCAGTTACAGGTTCCAGTACTAAGCAACTATACACATATTTATCACTTATTCCAACTATCATTTTAGATGAATTTTTGTGGTATGGGTAAACCCTATAGTAATTATATTCAGAACCCGAGCACTTGCTGTCTACATACGATGTAGCTGAAGAATCCTTCATGTAAAGATATTTAAAACTACTCTTTCCCTCTTGTCGATAAATAATATATCCTTCGGCCCCACTTACCTTATTCCACTCCAGCTTTATGCTCTTTCCTATAGTCTGGGCTTTTAGACCTGTTACTGCTGGCAGGATTCCTTTTGCAAACACATATTTCTGTGATGCTCCAGTTACATTTTGGCCA
Source organism: Clostridium sp. AF19-22AC (assembly GCF_003479085.1). Lineage (NCBI taxonomy): Bacteria > Bacillati > Bacillota > Clostridia > Eubacteriales > Clostridiaceae > Clostridium > Clostridium sp. AF19-22AC. The sequence goes on from NZ_QUGN01000017.1 coordinate 114,314, forward strand.
TTCTGCTTATAATATGGATAAACACGATAATAATTGTATTCCAAATCCGATGCCGTCGTGTCCATATAAGACAAATTAGGTGTCATATATCTATAAGAAAATGTACCCTTTCCTATTTGTCTGTATATAATGTACCCCTCTGCACCATTTACCCTGTTCCATGTTAACTTCACTTTATTTTTCCCTGCCGATGCTGCTTTTAAATTATCAGCTGCCGTTAATGTAGCTTTAGCATAAACATAAGTGTCACTGGGTCCCACTATTCTTTTACCATCAGAAGTATTATAGCATGGGTATATTCTATAAAAGTTATATTCTGTACCTGATGCAGTTGTATCTAAATATGTAAGGTTTTTTGTGATATAACGATAAGAAAAACTGCTCTTTCCAATTTGTCGGTAAATAATATATTCTTCTGCATTCGGTGATTTATTCCAACTGAGCTGCACTCTATTTTTCCCTGCAGCTACTGCTTTCAAATTAGACACAGCAGATAAAGCCATATTAGTATTTTTGTTCTGCTCTTTTGCTTTTTCATCCTCTTCTTTAACAATACCGTCTTCTGGTTTCTGCTTATTTTCCTGTGTCTCTATATCTTCCTGTTCCTGCTTATTCTCCTGTTCTCCTATTTTTTCTGGTTCCTTTTCTAATTCAGTATTTTCCTGTGTCTCATCCAATATCTTTGAATCTTCTGAATTCTCTATAATATCTGCTTCTTCCCTCTGTTCTTCTATTTGCTCTTCTGCAGAAATATTAAACTTTTCCTTTGGTTCTACTGCCATAACAGTCATAGATAATGATAATAGTAACACTACTGTCATCATAATACATAATATTCTTTTTCTCATCTTTTCTCCTCCTTGAAACACTTCGTTATCATGTTACCGAGCCTTCCCATACACATACTTAGGTGTACCTTTCTTTCCTCATAGACTTACTCCTCTTAATTTAAAAGAACTGATTTTCGGGTACCTTTTCACGATCTTTTTCTATCTTACACCACTATTTTATTATAAAAGATACGTACCGCTATTCCATCCCTATGCCTTTACAAATTGTCTATTCTTATACACTATTCATACACATCACTTCCCTCAAATCATTTTCATCATGCTCAGGCACCACACTGTTCCAATTTCCCAAACAAAAAAACTACTCCGCAATCTACAGCATACAAAATGTTGATGCCACAAAAAGTGGCAACCAACATTAATGCTATTGAAGAATAGTTAATTTTAAATACTATTTTCCTTTTTCCCGCCCTCATATCTCTTTTTCCTTTAAACCATATACTAAATTTAGTATACTCTCCCCTCAATGAATTATCAAGGCTAAGAGCAACTTTCACGCCCTCATTATTTTGTTCTTTTTAGTATTACCACTTCCTATAATTCTTACGTTTACCAAAACCTTCTTATTGTCTTAATTATCATATAATCCGCATATCCAGTCTGTATACCACTTATTTCCTTTCCGTTTCTGTAGGATGTAGTTGAATTAATCATTCTGCCATTTCCCACATAAATTGCCACGTGACACGACTCTTCTGAAAGATTATAACAATAACATATTACATCACCCGGTTTTGCCTTGGATAAATCCCTTCCGATATCTTTTCCTGCATATTCCTGAGTGTAAGATGTCCTTGGCAGGTCTATACCAAAATGTTTGTGTACCTGTGTAGTAAATCCTGAACAGTCTACACCTGTATTCAAGTCATTTCCTCCCCATACATACGGAGTTCCGATAAACTGCCACCCATAATCTGCGATTGCCTGCCCGAGGCTATAATTTTTTGCAAGTCCATACACATATTTGTCCGAGTTTCCTTGTACATGCATACCGTTAATAGTGCGGTATGGATATACTCGATAGTAATTTATAGCAGACTTTGAAGCGCTCTTATCAATATACTCAGCCTTTTTTGTTGTACCTAAATATTTAAAGTTCCCGCTTCCCTGTTTACGATAAATATCATATCCTTCTGCCTTAGACTCCGCATTAACCTCCCACTGTAGTCTAACCTGATTAATCTGCTCATACGAAAATAGTTCATAGACACCGGGAATTTTGGGTTTTCCATATGCATATGTATTACAAGGTCCCATTTGCCGAGTACCATTTTTGTTAGTATAATATGGATAGACCTTATAAAAATTATTCTCAGTATATGAAGCAGTTGAATCAGTATAACTTAACCAACCATAGTTATATTCGAAGTCATTTGTCTTCAAACCTGTAAGATATTTAAAATTTCCTATATTGCCAGTTCTTCTGTAAATCAGGTATCCCTCTATAGCTTGTTCCCCTGCCCAATAATTGTCTGTACACCAGGTGATACTCAGTTTTCCATCCCATTGATTATTATGTATACTCATGGAAATAACTGCTGGAAACGCCGTCGGTTTCGCAAATACATAGGATACTGACTGACCTGTATGCCTTGTTCCATCACTATCCTTAAAATATGGATAAACACGATAAAAATTATAGGTATCCGCTTCTGCAGTAGTATCTACAAAACTATTGCCTGATACTATATAACGATATGTAAAAGCTGCATCTGCTCCGATTTTTCTATAAATAATATATCCCTCTGCATTCTTAGAAGGGGACCAATTTAGCTTTATCTGGCTAGAATAGTAAACAGCTGCTTTCAAGTCAGTTACCGGTGCAGGTGCCGAAATGGGCCTGGCATATACATATGCTGACGACTGACCTACTATCATGTTTCCATTATCGTCATGAATGTATGGGTAAACCCTATAAAAGTTATAAATATCTTTTTCAGCACTCTGGTCAATAAATCCTGTCTTATCCAACATATATAAATACTTAAACCCAGTATCCTTTTCTGCTTTTCGGTAGATAAGGTATCCTTCTGCTTTTTCATCACGATTCCATGTCAGCTTAACCGCTGTGTTATTTAAAACTTGTGCCCTCAACCCTTGCACAGAACTGAGGCCATCATAGGCTTTAGCATATACATACTTTATTGATTTGCCTGTCAGAAGCTTTCCTTGCGAATTTTTTATATAAGGATAGACTCTATAATAAGTATAGGTATTTAAGACTGCCGTTGTATCTACAAATCCTTTGCCAGCGGTCATACAGCGATAAGTCATTTTCACTTCGCCGCCTGTCATCCGATAAACCAGATAACCCTCGGCACCTTTGGACGCCTCCCAACTAATCTGAATCTTTCCTTCATTTAATGCAAATGCTTTTAGATTATTAACCGGTTCCGGCAATTGAATTGCCTCTTCCGTTTTGATAATCGCCTCTTCATTATCCTCTAATTTAATTACATCATCTGTAGCCTCCTCTGATTCAGTTTCCGGTATACTCTCATTTGGCTGTACATTTTCTATTGACTGTTCACTTTCATTTTCCTGCTCATCCACAGTCGGAATTTCTCCAGTAACTATATCTGCTTGTCCGGCATCATCCCCCGCCTGCCCCGTTTCAGGCTCTTGTAGTTCAGTACCTGCTTCCGCTTGTTTGCTATCCATCGTTTCTGCATTAACAGGAAGTATAACACTGCTTAATAGTACTATACACAAAATTATACTCCCTGTCTTCTTGATTCTTTTCATCCTCTTACTCCTCTTATATTACCTATTTTATCATTATAAGTTTCTCCCAATTATTGTAAGACTGCTATTCCGTCCCATATTACTTATAATTAGGCATTTGATAAATGCCAACCCCTTGATTTTACTGGGTTTTATTACTTGATTTATATAAATTTTCTCTCCACAAGTGGCAAAATATAAGTAACCAAACCAACATATCCTAACACCTGAGGAGGAGAAAATTTATGGCTGCTAAATACCATTAGATTGCTTTAAGTGACATTTTTTCAGACTGCCAAAACAAACTCATTGACGATTCACCCTCATTCTTTGCTCTTCTTTCAGAGCACATTGATCTGGATGAATTTATTCCCCCTGAATTCTATTCGGCTTTTTATTGCTCACTTGGCCGAACTTGTGTGTATCCACTGCACGGATTTCTTACTGCCTTTATCCTGCAGAAAATCTTTTCCATACCTACTGATTCCCTGCTTCTGCTGTTTTTACATTTATGCAGGGAACTGCGGGATTTCTGTAGCTTCACGAAAGTCCCTGATGCTTCCCTCATGTCAAGCTCTAAACATGATTTCGAATATTACATTGAACTCATGTTTCAAAGAATGGTCGATTATACCGAACCCATCTGCCAGCTCATTGATGCTTCTCTTGCTCAGATGCTTACCTTTGATACCTCTGGAATTAAACTCTATGTTACCGAGAATAATCCTAAAACCTTAAATGCTCTGATCAAAAGACTGAAAAGCTTATTACAAAGACAAGCCTGATGTTAATCCCTATAAAATGGCCTATGGGCTAATGCCTTCACAAGCTGCCTCCTGCCCCGACGCTAAGCAAATGTATATCAATGGGCATTTCTGTTACGCGGATAAATTTGCCATCCTCACCAATGGATTGGGGATTGTCAGGCTTATCGCTTTTACTGATGACGAAGACTTTAAGTCCTCTCATCCTGACCTTATCGTTGAGAAGAAAACAGATTCTCCTGATGAAGACAAGTCTGTCGGTGATGCTTCCGCACTCACTCCTGTTTTAAAAGACTTCTTTGCCCTGCATCCTGATTTCCATCCGGATACCTTCCTTGGTGACTCCGCTTTTGATTCTGCTGATCTCTATGGAATCCTGATAAATGATTTCTATTTTTCAAAAGCACAGATCCCATACAATCCAGGAAATGAAAGCAGTCGGCTGCAATGCCTACGGTTATCCCACATGTCCAAGTGATCCTTCCCTTGACATGAAGTACTGCGGTGTTACTAACGAAAAGGGACGCGCAGACCGCATCAAATGGATCTGTCCTAAAATGCATTACCATAAATGGTGGATCTGTGACTGTAAAAACCCCTGCAGCACTGCTAAAAATGGGAGAACCACCTACACTTATAAAAATATGGATTTACGTATGTTCCCCGGTATCCAGCGCGATTCCAAAGAGTGAAATGACGCCTATAAGATAAGAACGATCGTGGAACGGGCCATCAACCATTTCAAAATCAACATGTGCATCGCCGGAAGGAAGACCAGAAATCACACCACCACAAAAGCGGATGTTTTTTCGCAGGTATTGCCAGCCAGTTGACGGTTATCGTTGCATACGCAATGAATTGTCCACAATACATTCGAAGCCTGAAACCCTT